>CANGBQ010000008.1 GCA_947451985.1 Chitinophagaceae bacterium
ATCTGCCAACTATCGTAAAAGCACCTACGAATTTGCCATTGATTACACAAAGACTCATCCAACAAATGACTATCATTTTTCTCCAGTGAATGTAGGAAGCGGGATCAATACCGTGGCCTTGGAATATTATCCATCCCTGACAATTGATGGAAAAAAAATGATTTTCAACCGAAGGGTGAACAACGATGAGGATTTTTACGAGAGCGATTTTGTCAATGGCACTTGGACCGAAGCCTTGCCTGTTCCTGGAAAAATTAATACCAACTTGAATGAGGGCGCCCAGAATATTTCGCAAGACGGCGAATGGCTCATTTTTACCGGATGTAATTATCCAGAGGGAATCGGAAGCTGCGACTTATATATATCTTATAAGAAAAAAAATGGAAGCTGGAGTGAAGCCATCAACCTGGGAGACAACATCAATACCGATCAATGGGAATCGGCGCCTTCATTATCGCCCGATAAAAAAGATCTTTACTTTTCCAGCAATCGGATGGGCGGATATGGCGGCAAAGATATTTGGGTGTCGCATCGAAACAACAATGGCAGCTGGAGTTTGCCCAAAAACATGGGGCCTGTCATCAACACTTCTGCCGACGAAACCTGTCCTTTCATACATGCTGACAACAGCACTTTGTATTTCAATAGCAATGGTCATCCGGGATACGGACAATCAGATATCTTTTTGAGCAAAAAAACAAACGATAGCACTTGGGGGAAACCGGAGAACCTCGGCTATCCCATCAACACGATCAATGATGAAGGATCTTTGGTAGTGGCTTCAGATGGTAAAACATCTTATTACGCAAGCGACAGGGGCAACCATGAAAACGCCTTGGATATTTACAGCTTTGAATTGAGAGACGATATCCGCGCTGCAAAAACCTTGTGGATCAGGGGAAAGGTATTTGACAAAAAAACAAACCTTGGTCTTCCCTGCACTGTTGAATTGTTCGACTTGCAGCTTCAAAAAGGTGTATCCACCATTCAGACAGACGAAGAGGGAAATTATCTGATTACCCTGCCCGCAGGAAAGGAATATGGATTCAATGTAAACAGAAAAGGATACCTTTTTTATTCCGATCATTTTGCTTTGGGTCAAGAAAACCCAGATCATTCGTTTGAAATTAACATCCCAATGCAACCCATTGAGCCGGGAGCATCTGTCATTTTAAAGAATATATTTTTTGATAACAACCAATACCATTTGCAATCCTCTTCGTATCCTGAATTAGATAAGCTAGTGTGGCTGTTGCAAGAAAATAAAAAAATCATTTTGCAAATCAGCGGCCACACAGACAATGTGGGCAGTAAAGAAAGCAACAATAAGCTCAGTCAGCAACGCGCCCAAGCCGTGATGCAATACCTGGTTTCGAAAGGGATTGCTTCCAATCGTTTGGTAGCAAAAGGTTTTGGCGACACCAGGCCTATTCAATCCAACAATACTGAAGAAGGGAAAAGCCTCAACAGAAGAACAGAAATTAACATTCTCTCCAATTGATATAGGTATTATCATTGCCGGTTATGAGCAATGAATTAGTATCCCAAATTGCACTCACCCAGATTCCCCAGATTGGCGACGCGTATGCCAAATTATTGATTCAGCATTTCGGTTCTGCACTGGCTGTATTTCAAGCATCCAAAAGACAACTGGAATGCATTGAAGGCATTGGCACTTTAAGGGCGCAACAAATCAAACAATTCAAGAATTTTGAGCACTGCGAAAAAGAAGTTGAATTCATAGAAAAAAATAAAATTGAAGTACTGTTCTTTTCTTCTGAAAAATATCCCAAACGATTGTTGCATTGCCCAGACAGCCCTTTGTTGTTGTACTATAAAGGCACAGCCGACTTGAATGCATCAAAAATCATCTCCGTTGTAGGAACCCGACAGCCATCGTCATATGGAACGATCCTCTGCCAACAATTCATAGAAGCCCTTCGGCCTTTTGAGGTGATCATTATGAGCGGATTGGCCTATGGCATTGATGCCACCGCTCATCGCTCCGCGCTTCAGCACCAACTCCCTACCGTTGCTGTCTTGGGGCATGGGCTAGACCGCATCTACCCTGCTGCTCATCGTGCCTTGGCAGCGCAAATCAGTCAGCAAGGAGGATTGTTAACAGATTATATAAGCGGCAGTTTGGCGCATCCTCAAAACTTTCCAAAAAGAAACCGCATTACTGCCGGACTATGCGATGCGGTCATTGTCATAGAGTCCGGAATTAAGGGAGGCTCTTTAATCACAGCGTCTATTGCCAATAGTTACCATAAAGATGTATTTGCATTTCCAGGTAAAACAACTGATGCCAAAAGCCAAGGTTGCAATTACCTGATACAAAACCATCTAGCCGGATTGATTACAGAGGCAAGCGATTTTATTCAATTGATGAACTGGTCATCGAATCGAACTTCTATTCAACAAGGAGAATTGTTTGCTTCATTAACTGAGACAGAAAAAAAGATGGTTGACAAAATGAACCCTTCCCAAACCATACACATTGACCAACTGATGCACCAAGCCGGTATTCCATATTCAGAAGCCGCGAGTGTACTTTTGCAACTGGAAATGAAAAAAATCATTCAGTTGCTTCCGGGGAAGATGTATAAACTTTTAAAAATCAATTAAATGAATGCAGCGCTGGAGGGGTTTTTAAAAATTACTATTTTCATCTTATCTTTGCCTATGGCAAGCAAAATTTCCCCCAAAAAAAATCAGCAATCAAGTAAAATCATTTCCAAAGGACTCACTTTTGATGATGTCTTATTGGTGCCTGATTATTCACAAGTATTGCCCAGAGAAGTGGACATCACCACCCAGCTCACTAAAAACATAACTTTAAAAATTCCTTTGTTGAGTGCTGCCATGGATACCGTGACGGAAGCTCAACTGGCCATTGCATTGGCAAGAGAAGGCGGATTGGGTATCCTGCATAAAAATATGAGCATTGCACAGCAAGCTGAGCAAGTGCGGAAAGTGAAAAGAAGTGAAAGCGGATTGATTTTGGATCCCATTACATTGACACCTGATGCGAGCATTGGTGAAGCCATGAGGCTGATGAAAGAAAATAAAATCGGCGGCATCCCCATTGTTGACAAACAACACAAACTAGTAGGCATTTTGACCAACCGAGATTTGCGATTTGAAACAAATCTCAGCAACAAGGTAGGTGGCGTGATGACCAAAGAGAATTTGATCACCGCTCCAGAAGGAACCGATTTGAAAAAAGCCGAACTGATTTTTAAGAAAAATAAAGTTGAAAAACTTCCAGTGGTAAACAAGGCTGGCAAGCTGATTGGCCTGGTTACATTTGGCGATATTTTAAAACTCAAAAGCTACCCTCATTCTATTAAAGATGGGTTTGGAAGATTATTGGTTGGCGCAGGTGTAGGGATTACAACCGATATACTGGATCGTGTAGATGCATTAAGCCATGTGGGGGTAGACGTGGTTTGTTTGGACAGCGCCCATGGCCATACCAAAGGCGTGATGGATGCCCTTAAGAACATTAAAAAGTCATTCAAGAAGCTACCTGTAATTGCTGGGAATGTAGGAACGGGTGCCGGTGCATTGGCCCTAGCGAATGCAGGTGCAGATGCCGTAAAAGTAGGTATTGGACCAGGCTCTATTTGCACCACGCGTATTGTGGCCGGAACAGGTGTCCCCCAAATCACGGCTGTCATGGAAGTAGCGGCTGCTTTGAAAAATAAAAATATCGGTATTATCAGCGATGGAGGCATCCGGTATACTGGAGATATGGTGAAAGCAATTGCGGCCGGCGCCAGCTGTGTGATGATGGGCAATATGTTTGCGGGCACTGAGGAAAGTCCTGGAGAAACCATTATTTACGAAGGAAGAAAATTCAAACAATACAGAGGAATGGGCTCCATGGGCGCCATGGCCCAAGGCAGCAGTGACCGATATTTTCAGGATGTGGAAGAAGATGTAAAAAAGTTTGTTCCTGAAGGCATTGAAGGAAGGGTTGCCTTCAAAGGCAGCATGAAAGAAGTGGTGCATCAATTTACCGGTGGTCTTAGGGCAGGTATGGGTTATTGCGGAGCTGCTACCATTAAAGATTTGCAACATGCAAGATTTGTACAAATAACGCATGCAGGAATCAGAGAGAGCCATGCGCATGACGTGTTTATCACCAAAGAAGCGCCTAATTACAGCCGATAGTACCTTCATTCACTCGTCATTCAGTCCAATGAAAAAAAAGATTCTCGCATTAGTAATTCTATTGTTGTCTTTGGGATCTATGCAGACAACCAATGCCCAAGACTCTTCTCATTTGAGAATCTCCCTTTTGACTTGCACCCCAGGGGAAGAATTGTATTCAATCTTTGGACACAGCGCTATTCGAATCGTTGACAGCAGCAGTGTAACAGATTATGTTTTTAATTACGGCACTTTCAATTTTGACGACGAAGGCTTTTACATTAAGTTCATGAGAGGCAAATTGCTCTACTATGTCAATGCAGAAAGATTTGACAATTTTGTATACAATTATCAAATGGAAGGAAGGGGCATTCGAGAACAAGAGCTTGACTTTACACCTGCTGAAAAAATAACCATACAACGATCGTTGTTGGAAAATCTAAAAGAAGAAAATAAATATTATCAATATGATTTCTTTTTAGACAATTGTACTACTCGCTTAAGAGACATTCTGCTGTCTTACAAACAACCCCGACCTCAATTGCCTGCTGCAATGCCTGCCAACACCACATTCAGACAAGCGATATATACTTATTTGAACAAAGGAGGTAAAAACTGGAGCAAACTCGGCATTGACTTGTTACTAGGAGCCAAAACAGATAAGGTAATGAGTGTGTCGGAGCAGGCTTTTCTTCCAGATAATTTGATGCAATCCATAGACAGCTGCCGCAATTTGAAGCTAGTTGCCGGATCAAAACAATTGTATTGGATTGAAAACAAAAAGGAACCGGCCCATTGGTTTACACCTCTTGTTTTTTTTACACTGCTCTTGTTGATCATCTTTATCACTGGTTTGTCATCCAATGAAAAGGCAGTATCCGTCTTGTTCAATTTTGACAGGATGCTGTTTTTTACCACCGGATTGTTGGGCATCCTATTGCTCTTGATGTGGTTTGGAACTGACCACAGCATGACCAAAAACAATTACAACCTCATCTGGGCCCTGCCCACCCATACCATTGCTGCTTTTCTTCTGAATAAAAAAAATAAGTTTGTCACTTTGTATTTTACTGGCACGTCTATTGCCATGGGACTGTTGCTGATCAGTTGGTTTTTGATTCCCCAGACACTGAACATTGCCTTGATTCCATTTGTTATCCTATTGCTATACAGAGCCGCCTTGGCTGCTACCAAATAGCTGACTCTTTAAAGACACGTTGCCATGGCATCCAAATATGTCACCTACAAAGGGATAAATGTACATTATGAAATATCCGGAAAAGGATTACCTGTGGTATTGCTGCCTGGCTTTGCCGAAACACAAAAAATTTGGCAAGAGCAAAAAGAAATACTGAAAGACAGATTTATGGTGATTACACCTGATATTCCGGGTTCGGGAAAATCATCTGCCTTTACTCATTCAGTCGCCACCATGGATGACTATGCACATGCCATCCAAAAAATAATAGAGGCTGAAAAGATTGATCGACTGGTCATGATTGGACATAGCATGGGAGGCTATATTGCCTTGGCTTACTTGGCTTTGTTTCCTTCCAGCCTGACGGGAATCGGGTTTTTTCATTCCACTGCTTATGCAGACAACGCCGAAAAGAAAGTACTCAGAAAAAAAGCCATAGATTTTATCGAAAAAAACGGCGGTGAATCTTTTTTACAAACCAGTTTGCCAGGATTGTTTCATCAACCCGACCATCATCTTGACTCTATCCAAACAATTCTGAGGGATGCTGAGACTATAGACAAAAGTACATTGATTCAGTACTACCGTGCCATGATGGACCGACCCGACCGCACCCACTTATTGAAGAACACTGAGATACCTGTTTTGTATATTGCTGGATTGCACGATCAAGCTACCCCCTGTATGCACGCTGTGCAGCAATCTGTTCTACCCTATTTCTCCGAGATTCATATTCTTCGGGCGTCTGGCCACATGGGTATGATAGAAGAGCCCACTGCTAGTGCCCAAATTTTAAGTAAATTTTTAGATGGGTCTGAACGAAGATCAGGACAAGCTTTTGTTTTTTAAGTACCTTAGCCGTTCACTGAAGTAGCGTGAAAAGACAGCCCAATGCGTAAACTCATTTTCATTATCATTTTTGCTTTCTGTTTTCTCAATGGTTTTGCTAGTCATATCATTGGGGGCGAAATGATATATCAGTTTATTTCAGCCACCCCGACCACTAAAACTTATCGGGTTACCTTGATTTTGTTTAGAGATGAAGATTGCGTCAATTGTGCGCCCATGCCAAATTTCGTAACCATTGGCATTTTCAACAACGACAATAACCAACCCTATGGTGGGGCAGGCACCTCGCCTACCATAGACGTCAATCTCAACAGCACTGAGCTCTTGCCGCTGATCAATGTACCACAATGTATCTCGAATCAACCTTCATTAAGTTACAGAGCAGGATACTACCCTTTTACCATTACCCTCAATAACAACAGCAAAGGATATACAGCCGCCTATCAAACTTGCTGCAGGGTTGACAATATCAATAACATCAACAACGGAACGAATGGCGCTGGAGCTACTTACACCACCAATATTCCTGGATCGGACATTCTGGGGAGTACTTTGACTGACAACAGTGCGCGTTTTGGCAAAGGCATTTCCATCGTTTGTGCCAATAACTCTTTTTCTTTTGACTTTAGCGCGACCGATCCCGATGCAGACCAGTTGGTCTATAATTTTTGCGATGCATATGATGGAGGCGCCGCTACCAATGCAACCAATATCACTCCTAGCCTTCCGCCCTATGGCTCCCTCATCTATAATTTCGGTTATAATGGAGGTATTCCTTTGGGACCGCAATGTAGCATCAATAGTCAAACCGGCATCATTTCGGGCATTGCACCTCCTGTAGGTGAATATGTGCTGTGCGTGTGCGTTAGTTCTTTTAGAAATGGAAAATTGATGAACGTACATCGAAAAGATTTTATCATTACCGTTGCGGATTGTGATTTTGCTAGTGCCGATTTGTTGCCGGATTATATTACTTGCGATGGCTTTTCATTTCAATTTGCCAACAGAAGTCAGTCTCCTTTGAACCAAACATTTTATTGGGATTTTGGCGATCCCGCATCTGGCGCAAATAATACATCTACCAATCCAACCCCTACCCATACCTTCTCTGCGGCCGGTGACTTTACAGTGAAATTCTATGTTAACAAAGGAACACCCTGCGAAGATTCCGCCATCACGTTGGTAAAAGTATACCCTGGCTACTTCCCTGACTTTTCTAACAACTCACCCATGTGTAAGGGTTTGCCCGTTCAGTTCAGCGACCTGACCACCGCCAATTATGGCGTAGTGAATTCATGGCATTGGGATTTTGGAGTCGGTGGCACCAAGGCCGATACTAGTAATATTCAATTTCCTGCTTACGCCTATACCCAGCCCGGCACTTACAATGCGTCTTTGATTGTGGGGAGTTCGAAAGGGTGCATTGATACCATCAGCAGGACGGTTACAATTGTCGAACAGCCTCCATTGACAGCTACCAATGATACCCTTATGTGTTCTGCTGACAATTTACAACTGCAAGTCAGCAGTACTTCTGTCGGAACGGTGGTATGGTCTCCCAATTATAATATCAACAACATCAACAGCTTTAATCCGATTGTGGCTCCGGATGTGGATACAACCTACTTTGTTTCTTTCAGTGATCAGTATGGTTGTAAAAATAAAGACTCAGTAAGAGTTCGGGTTGTAGATACTGTTACCCTTAAAGCAGGGTACGATACGACCATTTGCAGAACAGACAAGCTGGTATTGAACATTAATAGCAATGGGTTAATTTATAGTTGGACGCCACCGACAACATTAAACAATCCTGCTGTTCAAAATCCTGTGGCGACTCCTACTGCATCCGTCACAACCTATTATGTGAAAGCAACTATTGGATCTTGCTTTAGAAGGGATTCCATTAAAGTATTTACGGTACCTTACCCAGTAGCTGCAGCAGGGCCAGATACCCTGATTTGCTTTGGAACTTCTGCTCTCTTACATGCATCCGGAGGCAGCAGCTATACTTGGTCACCTGCCAACTTTTTAAATAGTACAAACATTCCAAATCCAATATCGGTTCAGCCAACGGGAAACTTTATAGATTACATTGTTTCTGTGAGCGATACATTTGGCTGCCCGAAAGCTTCCTTTGATACCATCCGGGTAAATATTGAAAACATCATAGCCAATGCGGGTCCTCGAGACACTACTGTAGTGGCGGGGCAGCCCCTGCAATTGAATGCAACGGGCAGCAGCATCTATTCTTGGTACCCCTCATTATGGCTAAACAACCCATCAATTTCAAATCCTGTGTCATTGCCTCAAGGAGATGTTGATTATATTGTAACGGTCAGCAATGCTGCTGGATGTCTGGACAAAGACACTATATCAGTACATTATTATACCGTTATTCCAGATTTTTATGTCCCGAGTGCATTTAGTCCTAATGGAGATGGCTTGAACGATGTGATCAAACCCTTAACATTGGGCCTTCGCTCAATTGATATCTTTAGTATATACAACCGCTGGGGACAGCAAGTATTCACCACTTCTCAAATAGGGGCTGGATGGGATGGAAGATTCAAAGGTAAACTTCAGGATGCAGGTACTTTTGTTTGGTTTGCAGAAGGGACAGATTACACCAATCAAAAACTAAAAAGAAAAGGAACCATTGTACTGGTGAGATAAAAATCTGCTAGAGGTTCGAACCTATTCTATTGACGCTTGTTCTATTAAAGAAATTAAAATTTTCAAATGAAGAAAGTAGCATTGATAACAGGCGCCACTTCGGGTATTGGAAAAGCATGCGCCTGGAAGTTTGCAGCGGCGGGCTATGCCATTATAGCAACTGGCAGGCGTTCAGACCGATTGACAGCACTGGAACAAGAACTAAAAAAAGAATTTCACGCAGAGGTGCTTACTGCTTGTTTTGATGTGCAGGATAAAAAAGCAGTTCAAACAGCCATTGATGCCATCCCGGCAACTTGGAAAGAGAATATTGATGTACTGATCAATAATGCAGGTCTGGCGCTGGGAAGAGACCGATTCCACCAGGCCAATATGGACGATTGGGAAACCATGATTCAAACCAATGTAAACGGACTATTGTATGTTTCGCGGGTGATCCTGCCTTTTATGATTGCTCGAAATAAAGGTCATGTAATCAATATTGGTTCCATTGCCGGAAAACAAGTGTACGAAAATGGAAATGTATACTGCGCTACCAAATTTGCCGTAGACGCCATCAGTCAATCCATGCGCATCGACCTGCTTGCTCATCACATCAAAGTCACCGCTATCCATCCTGGTGCAGTCGAAACAGAATTTTCTTTGGTAAGATACAAAGGAGATGAAACCAAAGCTTCTGCTACCTACGAAGGCTTTCAGCCACTTACCGGCGCAGATGTAGCAGAAACCATTTTTTACTGCGCCACTTTGCCTTCGCATGTTTGCATCAATGATTTGGTAATAACCTGTACTCAACAAGGCAGTGCCACTCATTTTAACAAAAACCAATAGAATTCATTGCGGGAAAATGCAATAAAAAGCAAGATTTGAACGTCTATTTCCTTTAGTCTATTGAAATCAAATCCTCATGGTCATCAAACGCCTATTTATATTTTTGACTCCTTGCTGGTTTTTCTTGTTGTCATTCTTGCCTGCCATCGTCAAATCTCAAGATACCCTTCGAATCATTCCTTGCGAAAATGCAGGCATACAACGACAAGCCGACAGTATTAAAAAAATATACCAAGGAAAAGGATTTATTGTCGTTAAGGAATCCTCTGTTTCGATGGAAAGTCAATATGAACTTCCTGTGATTGTTCCCCTGAAAGCAGGCACCTGGTATGAGGTTGTTTTTATAGGAGAACCAAGCTCCAGAATATACGAAGCGAGATTATTCGACTGGAACGAAAAGCAAGTGGTCTATCAAAAAAAAATGTGGGGAGACGTAGATGGAAATATCATCGACTTTTCCTATATCCCCGACTTTACTGAATACCATATGATCAAATTCGTACAGACCAACAAAAAGAAACGACAAACACTTTGTGGATACCTGATGCTGCTTAAGAAAAATCAATAGAATTTTAAGGCGCTAAAGAAATTCTGATCTGAACTCCCGCTCTGGTATTGGTGGTGGGTGAGCTAGAGGAAATGTACGGCTTCACTTTACGCTGGTCGAAATAGAGTTTGATGTTTACCCTGCTGTTCAGGAAATAATCGATGGTAGGACTAATAGTTACTTCTTTACTACCCCCTGTGGCAAAGTTGTTATCCTGATCCAATCTGCTGTTGGCAGTCACATTGTCTCGAATTCTAACATCCACCCTGAAATTGATTTCATTGTCTAACTTGGAAGAATTGTTCTTGCTCAAGAAAGAAGGCAATTTCAAGCCGCCCAGTAATTTCAATCCTCTTTTTCTAAATCCAGCCCCAATGGTGTATTCTGTACTTCTTACTTCACTCAGCTGGAAATCATTCAAACTCAAACTCAGTTGTCTAGTTTTGGCAAATTCAAATTTCGCTTGAAGTTGGTTCACGAACATCATGTCCAATCCAATGAGTGGTGAGAATTGCTCTTGCATCGTTACATTGGGCACCAAGAAATAGGGTATATAGTTTTTAGAAATGGTGTCGTAAAAAGAGGGATAGCCATATTTGGATATATCCTGATATAATAAGGCAGAAGTAAATCCATTCATACTCAGATTGCCTGAATAACCATGAGACACCGTGAAGCTAGTGAATAGCTTATCCAAAGGCTTAACCCTACTCAGGCCATTGTAATCGATTTTCCAATTGGGCTTGGGTATAATGGCCCTAAAAGGATTGGAGCGAATATTCGGATTGTTTTGCCTAATCAATCCCACGGAATTGGGGTCCTGTCCAGTGTAAGCTGCAATAAAAGAAGGAATCAACACATCCACCGCATATTTACCATACCCATAATAGTACCCATCCGAGCCAACAGGCTGTCCTGCACTATAAGGATTGAGATTGCCCAATCTTTGTGACAATATCAACCGGTTGCTCTCAAAGGTTTTGAATGTTTCGGAAACCCTATTGGGATCAAATTTTCCAAACAGTGTCTTGTAAGCAATATAAGAAACATCAAATCCGCCACCTGCGTATGGATTCAAGTGCTGAAAACTTGGATTCTGACCGTTCAAACTGGTGTCAATGTATCGGAAAGTTTCACTGTAATTCTTGGTAAACGTTTTGCTGATGTTGATGGATATGTTCAAATCTCGCACCGGCTCTAATTGCGCCGTAAAAGTCAAACGCTGATCGAAGTTTTGTTGGAACAGTGCATTGAAGTTGCTGTCTCTGGTAATCAATCCTGCTGCAGCTTTTGTATTGAGCCAGTTAGTATCTGGCTGACGGCCCATGACAAAATCCCAGCCCGGCGCCATGCTTTTGAAATTCTGTCCAAAAAAGCCAGTACTATCGGTGTATCCAGGCAATCGAGTACTTGCTACTTCTGCAATAGCAAGATTTACTTGCTTGACGCTTGTCAATAGTTTTCCAATCACCTTCCATCCATTGCTTACATAAGGGACAGCAGAGCGATCTATTCGCTTTTTGGTTACTTCAATTCTTTTGCCCGACTTGGTGGTAATGGAATCTTTCACTTTTGTAATGCGATTGCGCCATCTATCCTGATCCTCTTTGTTAGAAGGCTGGTCCAGCTGACGAATCCATTTTGATTTTTGATACAGTCGATTGAAATCCATTTGTACTGTCGCTTCTTTCTGCTGACCATTCTCCAGGAAATTACCCAAATTAACAGCCAATCTCGAAGCGCCTATCCAACGGTAAGTTGCCTGGTATCGCACATTCATGGTTGTCCAATCCAAGAGGGGCAATTTGGTGGTGGGCAAGGTATAAGACAGATTGGCTGTTTGATTAAAAATAGTATTGCGACCCCCTTTCAAAAGATTTCTCCAAACAGTATCTCTTTTTTCTTTGGAATCAAGCCTTCCAGCTGGCTCGTCGATTCTTGAATTGTTGGTGGCAGTATAATCAAAGTTGATAGATCGAGTAAAATTCCATCTGACTATATAGTCCCTTTGCATCGTGAAATACTTGTCATAGGTTTCTGGTATAGCATATTTAGACACCCCGACACTTCTTGGACGAACAGCTCCAAACTGACGATTGACATCGGCACGGAAACTCAGCTGCGCGGGCAGGTAGCCAACATTAAAATCTTTGATAAAAGCAACCCATTTTGTTTTGGAATGCTTAAACATGTTTTTAAAGGGTTCCAAATATTTGGGTTTGGGAGCAAAATTATATCCAATGGCTGCACGGTGACGGGTTACTTCATTGTTTTCAATGAGCGGGTTATGGGTAGTGGTGTTGATGTAAGAATAGCTGAGATCAATATTTTCTACATCATAAATTTTGGGGGCCTTTCCGTTGGTTTTATTTTTTCGAACATTGGTAAAGTTGAGCGTTTTGACAGCGGTAAAATCGATGGCGTTGTTGCGGATGGAATCTCGCTGAGCAGTCGGTGCCGAACGCAATTTGTCTTTCAATTTTATATCCATATCATATGGATCGTATTCTGGCGTACTAGTGGATTGAGAATAACTAGCATAAACCGGAATACTCATGCCTGCTTTTTTAGGCAACAACTTGCCCAATTCCAGGCTACTGGCTATATCAAATTGCAGGAAATCTTCTCTGTATCTTTCTGTGATGCGCTGCTCCAGCGTTCCAAAACCTTTGGAATGCATGTTGGCAGAAACCGATACGGTTCCTAAGTCGGCCAAATTCACATCCACCCTGCCCAATGCAGCCCAGCCGCCCTGTTCATTCATCGAAGACAAACGAAGTTCATTGACCCATATCTGTCCACACGCAGTAGGTGTTTTGGTATTCTCCACCCCAATTAAAATACCCCTGATTTCCCCTAAATTCGGATTTCCCATTACCGAATATTCTTGTCCGTTAGCTTGCAATATTTTATATAATTGTGAAAGAGAGGCATTCGATAAATTTCTTTCCTGCTTCAATTGGGTAAGGGCTTGCAAATCAAGATCCAATGAATTGTTGGGATTCCACAAGGAGTCATTGTAAGCATCTGTATCCGGATTCAGGCTGAGGGTTAAAGGAGTAAAGACAAGCGGAATCCTTACTTCATAGTAGTTGCTCACGAAGTCTGTACCCATTCTAATTACTGCAGTCAGGTCTTTGTCTTGTGATAAATTGGCTTCCGTTTGTTCTGCATGCACATACATGGAAAGCTTTCTAAACTGACGAAGGTCTCTATTGGCAAAAGTTTGGAATACCGCCTTGGCATCTCCTTTTCGCAAGTCACAAAAATTCAGACTCATTGCTTGTTCATTCTGTAACAAATTGACACCATTGTTACTCAAGGTTTGAACTCGTTGAATCTCTTTGGGCGTTCGATAAGGCAATGGCGTACGCTTGTCATTTTCTTCAATATTGACCGCGCCCACATTAAATGAAGCATTCGAGGCAGGTGCATACAGACCGGTAGAATCTACCCTATATTGAAATTTACGCCAAACGTTTCGGGTCAACTGCAAAGCGCCGAATCGCATCACCACACTGTCTTCAAAACCAGTGAGGAACATGCGCATGAATCGAATAGATTTAAAGTCGGGAATCTTACCCACTCTGTTATTGTAGCTGCCAATCGGTATTCTGAATTGATACCATGTTTCTGTTCGGGTGGTTCCATTCACTAGATTTACCGTCACTTCTTTTTTGTCAACAATGAAATTGTTTCCGATGGTCATTTCCGGTGCATCTTTGGGCTTGATGTCTACCACGTATTGAAAATATTCCTCTGTTTCATTGAGGGTATTGTCTTTATTCAAATCTTCTGCATCCGGATACATCGTGGCAGCGGTAGAGTAAACACCTCCGTTTGAAATAGGGGAATTTCCTTCGGGACTGTTGTAATGCTTATACCTTGCTAAAATTCCGTCGGTACTGGTAAACGATGCGTCTCTATAGTTTTTATAATCATCGCTGGAGGGATCCAACAACGCATTTTTATAAATAGAAGAGTTGGAACCAAAATTGTTTGCCAATGCATTCAAGAACTGGGCACGCTGACTGACTTCTGCTGTATCATTCAACCCATCAAAACCTACATCCTGATAAGAACGATCGGTTGGAATGTTGCTGAAAGCATTGGTTACCTGAATGGGGTTTCTGGGAACCTGTCCCCAATTGGTAACATCAATAGGTGAAGGCGCATTGGGTGTACTCAATCCATTTTCATAAAATCTCCTGCCATCTTTCAATACGTCCTCGGAAACATTACCCAGATTGAAATAAAGTTTACCTCCTGAAGAGGCACTGTATTGAGACAAAATAAAAGGATCTTGCACCCAGCATTCAATGAACTCGATGTTGCTGGTTTCAAAATCAGACTGATCAATGCTGCGCATCAAGCCGCCAAATTTTGCTGACGGATTCAACAGCTTGCCATTGGCATCTACTTTGGCTGTGTTGTCTTCATAGTTGTAGGGACCTTTTTCTGTCGGATAATATGCCAAATCGAAAGTCACGAGTTGGCTTTCTCCAAAACCGGTAGTGCGTTGAGGGAAAATTTCTTTTTGATACACTTGCCTAACCCTTGGATCACTCAACTCGTTCCGATCTTTAATGGGATTGTTGGCAGCATCGATTTGCTGAAGCGTCTGTTCAATTTGATACCAAGCAATTTTAGCCCTGCTCTTTCCATAATCTAGATTGTCGTTGGCAGTAGCTTCCGGAAATAATATGTTTCCATTATTGTCTGTAGCTCCTACAGGAGTAGAAGCGAGTGCCCAGCTGATCAGCGGAAAGCGCAAATCTATCCCTGACTTGCTTCCTTCAAAATCATCAATATATACCAAGCCATTGCTACCTTTTCCAATTTGAGGCGCATGTCCGGGTTTAAGAATCGCTCCTTCTGCATACGCATTGATGGTAGATGGCGCAGTCGTACTGTAAAAAGGCAACTTGTCCAGGAACTTGGTCAACCTGGGCATTTCTTTTCGATAGTTTACATCGAGCCCATACATGGCATTTCGAATGGGTTCTTCGTTATAATTGACTTTAGTAAAAAACGGACGTTCACCCAATCGAACCAGACTTCCGCCAAAAGAAAGCTGTTCTTTGGCAGTAGTTTTGGCAAGATAATCCAACCGAAGACCCAAGTAATTTCTTTGTTGCAAACCAAAGCTTGCATTGTTTTCAAAATTCACCTGCACAGGCAATCCTGCATTTAGAATGGCCTGGTTGGTCATTTTGATAGTGCCCAAATCATAGTTGATATCATAATCTACCCCTTCTTGCAAGGTTCTGCCTCCGGCGGTAACAATCACCGATCCCTTTGGAATATTGTATCCTATGCTGATGTCAGAAGATCCGGACGTCTTGGCTGTTCCTTTTAATATAAAACGATTGAGATTAGGATATTGCTGTGCAACCGCCTTGATTGAATCATACAAAGCATAATATAGTGTATCCTTCGCCGTTACTGGCGGGCTGGCATACATTTTATTAGCGAGGTCTCTTCCAAATGGTTCCAGCACTGGAAAAACTACCCGGCTATATTGAGATACCACTGTAAAGCCTTCTACAAAATCAAATACCCCATCCGGTTGCGGATCCAACTGGCTGTTGAGTCGATCGAGATTGATCATAGAAATAATCGGCGATCCTAAATTTTGATCACCATACGGAAAATAGCGCTTCGCTCCCAATCCTGGCTCTTGGTACAACACATCCAATTTGAAATCGGCAGGAGACAATGTGCCATACCCAATGGTATAGACATTTTTCATCATCAACCCCCAAATAGGAAGCGTGGGCCTCTGTGAAGTTGCTTTCAATAATTTCAAGAACAATACTTTTTGCGTAGCAGAGCTACTGTCAGGCGGTACGTCCTGGGAAAATTCACCTACTTGATAGATTCTTCCATTATATGAATATTGATAAGCCACGCCCAACACTTCATCTGGCTGAAGGGGTTGAGACAAAGAAAGCATACCCAATTGACGATTGTAAGCATATTGAGTAGAATCCAATTTGCGTGCAAATGTTTTTTCAAAATCCTGCACCGGACTTAATCCTAAATTGAGCAAGTTGTTAAATACCTGTGCCGGGTTGCGAGAACCAGTTTGATTGATGATTTTAGAAAGTAAATCGTTGGTAGCGTTCGAAGGAACTACCTGTCCGGTCAATACATTTACAATAGGTGACGAAAGGTAGGGATTCACTTCAGCTAAGTCTGCTAACCCTACCACATCTCTTGTGTCAATGGTGGCGCCCGTTTTATTGGTTACCCATACTTCCATGCGCAAAATTTGTACAGGCGCTGTGATAGCCGGCAGATTGGACATTACTTTGTTGTAATTATCCTTGAAATATTGTGCTACCAAAAAGTGCCGGTTCTCCTCGTACTCATCTGCTTTGATTTCAAAAGGCGTGGAAGCTGTACCACCTTGCAGGTTGACACTTTGCCGTTGAGACTTTTGATTGGCTAATACTCCCGATATGTACAGCTTACCGAATTGAAGCTGTGTTTTGACACCGAACAACTGTTGGGCACCGGGAATCAATGTTCCTCTTGCAGGGAAGGAAACATTTCCCGCTTCGAAACGTTTCAAAATCTCATCATCTTTTCCCGTGTAATCCAATTTTAGTTGATTGTCTAAATCAAAATTGGCCAATGTGTTGTAGTTGATGGGAAACTTAAGTTTATCCCCAATATTCGCATTTACATTCAACTGCGCATTCATTTGAAAATCCAGTCCGCCGTTTTTTCTGGCTCTTTCAGGCAAGGTAGGATTATCAATTTTTTGTCCCTGATAACCGGCAGCAATATCAACATTTCCTTGGGGTACAATCTCTATTTTACCATTGCCAAAGAGACGATTGAAAAGATTGTCAGTCAACGAAAGTTTTGGTTTGCTGAATTTACCTCTGTTTAAAATACTGGTGGTGTTCGCGCGCTTTTGAAAATATTCGATTTCGGCTTGACGATTCACCAATTGCCAGTACTCGTCAAATGAATAAGTAGTAGGTGTTTTATAATACTTGTTGCCCACTTTTTCGTATACCACATATTTGTGCAAGGCATAATCATACACCACAGAGTCTTTGAGGGAGGAGGGCTGGAAAGCATCAAATGCATTGGAGGACGCACCTGACAAACGATCGCCCCTGTTATCAGTAAGGGGATAATGCAGGCTGGGATTGATAATGGTATCTGGCTTCGTTGAAGGTGTAGAAGCAGACGCAACGCTCCGACCCAGACCCATGAGCAAAATAAACAGTAAAAGACCCGACCGCCTCCTTAGAAGGATCGCAAAATTTTTGGTAAGCAACATTCGGCGAATTAATTAAAGTAGAATTTTCTCAAATGGCTTTTAATGCTTTTTTTATTAAATCTTCTAAGATGGTTGTTTCAGGCTCTGAACGCATGACTTTCTGTATAGACTGTTCGGCCTGTGCCCTTGAAATGCCGAGTGCTGTCATTGCTATTAGTGCGTCTTGCTCTATTCTATTGGCCACTCCCAAAACGACGTTCTGGTTGCTGGTGTGTTTGCCGACTTTGTCTTTCAACTCAAGCACCAATCTTTCGGCGGTTTTTTTCCCGATTCCCTTTACTCTTTCAATCAATTTCACGTCACCTTGCAAAATAGCTCTCTGGATTTCTTCTGGTTTCATGGAGGAAAGCATCATTCTGGCGGTGGCCGCTCCAATACCTGATACCCCAATCAACAACAAGAATATTTCTTTTTCTTCTTTATCAAAAAAACCAAACAATACATGAGCATCTTCCTTGACCTGCAAATGGGTATACAATCTTCCTTCCTGCAATCCCTGTATGGCAGAATAAGTATGTAAGCTGATGTTCAAATCGTATCCTACGCCGTTTACCTCTAAATAAACTTGCGCCGGACTTTTGTGTGTGAATTGACCCTGCAAATAAGCGTACATATAATCCTAATCTGACAATAGCGAAAATACGGATATTTTAGCAGCCTATACCCTAAAAGACGGATCAAGTTTTTTTACGTTAAATTTGCAATGAACGACATCTAAAATATTCTAATATGGAAAAAATCAATGCCGCCATTACTGCTGTTGGAGGTTATGTACCAGAATTTCGCCTGACCAATCAGATTCTCGAAACAATGGTAGATACCAATGATGAATGGATCCGGACCCGTACTGGCGTGGAAGAAAGAAGAATATTAAAAGGAGAAGGATTGGGCACCAGTGATTTGGGTGTGGGTGCAGTGAATGATTTATTGGCCAAACGCGGGATTTCACCTGACGAAATTGATTGTTTGATCTGCGCCACAGTGACCCCGGATATGTTATTCCCTGCTACTGCCAACATTATTTGTGACAAAGTAGGCATCAAAAATGCTTTCGGATTTGATATTGGAGCCGCCTGTTCGGGTTTTCTGTTTGCATTGACCACCGGTGCCAGCTTCATCGAAAGCGGTCGATATAAGAAAGTCATTGTAGTGGGTGCAGATAAAATGAGCAGTATTGTGGATTATACTGACAGAGCCACCTGCATCATCTTTGGCGATGGTGCCGGCGCTGTGCTATTGGAAGCCACCACAGAAAAATTGGGCGTAATGGATAGCATTTTAAAAAGCGATGGTAGCGGAAGAAATCACCTGCACATGAAAGCGGGCGGATCTGTTAAGCCTGCATCTTTAGAAACCATTGCAGCCAAAGAACATTATATCTATCAGGAAGGTCAAGTGGTTTTTAAGTTTGCGGTGAAAGGCATGGCTGACGTAAGTTATGATCTCATGCAAAGAAACAACCTGACCGCCGATGATATTGCTTGGTTGGTGCCTCACCAGGCAAACTTGCGGATTATTGATGCCACTGCCAACCGTATGGACTTACCCAAAGAAAAGGTGATGATCAATATTCAAAAGTATGGCAACACCACTGCAGGTACCATTCCATTGTGTTTATGGGAATGGCAAAAGCAATTGAAAAAAGGTGATAACATTATCTTGGCTGCATTTGGAGGCGGTTTCACCTGGGGTGCTACCCTGGTGAAATGGGCATACGACAGCAAATAATTAGACGTTTACATTGTTGATTAATATTTGGATTATGAGAAGAGGATGGCTCTTTATTGTCCTGATGAGCTTTTGTATGGTGTCTCAGGCACAATTCAATCGGTATGTCATTGTTTTTAAAAACAAAGGAACCAGTCCTTATAGTTTATCCAATCCTTCTGCTTACTTGTCTGCAAGAGCCATCGACAGAAGAACGCGGTATCAAATTTCCATCGACAGTGCAGATCTGCCCGTTACCCCTAGGTATATTGACAGCATCCGGCTGTCCGGCAATGTCAGCGTGTTGAATGTGTCTAAATGGCTCAACCAGGTTTCCATTGAAACCACCGATGCGTTAGCCCTAGCCAAGATCAATGGTTTCTCCTTTGTGCAACAGACCCAACCGATCGCCGCCAAAACTTCTTTGTCACCTGTCAATAAAACAATGAATCCGCCCAGCACTTCCATTGTTTCCGGCACAACTACAACCCAAGAAAACCTGAACAATGTTTTCAATTATGGCAAGTCAAATGGTCAAATCACCATTCACCAGGGTGAGTTTCTGCACAACCATGGATTCAGAGGCGAAGGCATGCAGATGGCTGTCTTGGATGGCGGGTTTTATCATTACAACACACTTCCCACATTCGATAGCATCAACCTCAACCAACAAGTATTGGGCACCTGGGATTTTGTAGACAATGAATTGAGTGTATCAGAAGATGCCACTCACGGCATGGCTTGCTTGAGCACCATCGCGGCTAATCTTCCCGGCGTTTTTGTAGGCAGCGCACCTAAAACTGCATTCTACTTGTACAGGACAGAAGATGTCAACACAGAATATCCCATCGAAGAACACAATTTTGCTGTGGGAGCAGAAAGAGCCGATAGTCTGGGGGTTGATATTTGCTCTACCTCTTTGGGTTACACCACTTTCGATGATCCCGTTTTTGATTATTCCTACAATGACATGAACGGCCATACGACCATCAGCGCTAAGGCTGCAAACATGGCTGCCAGAAAAGGGATGCTCATGGTAATGGCAGCAGGAAACGAAGGCAACAATTCCTGGCATTTTATTGCTACACCTGCCGATGCAGACAGTGGCTTTGCAGTTGGAGCGGTAGACACGCTTGGGTTAGCGGCTTCCTTTAGTAGTTATGGCCCCAGCAGTGATGGAGACATCAAACCCAACGTAGCTTCTGTGGGAAGGTCTGCAGTGGTAGCCAATTCCGCCACCGGCATGCCTACCTTTAGCAACGGCACTTCATTTGCATGTCCCAACATGGCTGGCATCACCACTTGTTTGTGGCAAGCTTTTCCCGAAGCCAACAATATGGAAATCATATCTACGCTTCAACAAAGTGCAAACAATGTAGCTACACCGAATGATAGAATTGGCTTTGGTATTCCCAATGCAAAAAAAGCATTCGTAATGCTCCAACAAAAATACCATACCCAATCTGCACAATTGAATCAATGCAAGGCAGTTTTGCAGTTCTCGGTAAAGACAGATCTCACCATGTCAATCGAGCTAGAGAGAAGACCGCTGTTTCAATCTAACTACACCACCATTGCTAGTCTGCAAAGCAACTTACCTTATGGCATGCATGATTTTAATTACACCGACGATTTGTCCAGTGCTACCGGAAGCGGTGTCCAGTATCGATTGAAAATGAATATTGATGCAGACACATCTTACTATCTGGATTCCACCACCCTATATCTGAACAGTTCGTGTCAACCCAATCCTTCACCTGATTCGCTGATTCAAATTGCACCCAATCCGGTAACTGACCATATGCAATTGAGTATTACAAACATAACATACAACCACCTGCAAGTTCTGATTGTCAATGCTTCAGGACAGAAAGTGTTGACCCAAACATTCAATTATCAAGCAAATCCCTACAGTATCCCCCTGCAAGGTTGCAGCAAAGGCGTTTATTTTGTGACCATATTCTTGGACAACAAAAAAATGCTAACGAAAAAAATCACCAGGCTGTAATTATTTTTTGAAAATGGCCACAAACATCGTGTCGGCTGCGTTTTGATATCCTTTCAGATACTGCTCATCCATCAATGAGAGCTTCGCTGTATCCTTGATATACTGCACCATTCCTTCGTTCTCTTTTTCAAAAACAGAACAGGTAATGTATACAAAGAGCCCGCCGGGAACCAGGTGAGGCAATACATTGGAAAGAATGGCTTTTTGTCTGGACACAAAACGATCCAGCTCAGTTGTTTTAAAGGAATGCAATTGTTCTGGGGTTCTGCTCCAGGTACCACTTCCTGTGCAGGGCGCATCACAAACAATCCAATCGAATTGCTCTGAGAGGGGCAGTCCAGTTTTATGGGTTAAGTCGGCTACAAATCGATTGTACAAGCGAATACCCGCCTGCTGCAAACGAACAGATAAATTCTGTAAAATATTTTCCCTGATATCCGAAACCATGAGTTGTATTCTTTTCCCAAATTCATCGTGCAACAAAATGGCCTTCCCCCCACTGGCGGCGCAGCAATCCCAAACCCGAACGGATTTTTGGTCTTTTGAATCCAAGGCTAGCACTTTGATGCTATTGAACACCTGTTGGGAGTTCAGGTCTTGCACCACAGCCTCTTTATTCAGCTTCAGCAGCTGATCAATGGATGTTGCAGCTTTTAAACGCACTGCTTTCTCAGATACCCATTCAAATGGTACACCCGCTTCCTGTAAAGCGCTCTGAACTCGTTGCCGATAATTTGGGCGGACCCTTATAAATACATCTGGCTGTTTAATAAAAGAGTGGCCGTATTCAATAGGATCAATGTTTGGACTCAGTATGTTGGAGAATGGAAAGATTTGGCCACTGGAAAGATGTAAAAAAGTAATTTTTTCTTCTAATGATAGCGCTACCCGTTCGTTTAACCCAGGATTCAACGACTGCAGACAATCATTGGACTCTTGCTTGCAAATAAAAAAAGACGCAATGATTTTTTCTTCGAGGGGAATCGATTTGTCGAAAGCATGCGACAATCTAAAGTAATCATAGCAAAGCGAGGAGATTGTTTTTCTGTCTTTAGAACCGTATTTCTTATCCGCTGCAAAAAACTTTTTAGCATGCATCGCAAAAGGCGTTCCTGATGGATACGTATTAATCAAACGAACAGCGGAGGATAAATAAGAATGGTAACGACTCATAAAAAAAATCCCGCACAACAGCGGGATTGACAATATTTAAAAAGAGATTATAATTCCAACAAGGCACTCACCGGATCTTTGCCAAACAACAACAAAGCAGGATTCTCCAACAATTGTTTCACCATCACCAAAAAGCCCACCGATTCTCTGCCATCAATGATGCGATGATCATAACTCAATGCCACATACATCATGGGCTTGATAACCACCTGTCCATTCACAGCCATCGGACGCTCTACAATATTGTGCATGCCCAAAATGGCGCTTTGAGGAATATTGATGATAGGCGTACTCATCATTGAACCGAAAATACCTCCATTGGTAATGGTAAAAGTGCCGCCGGTCATTTCCTCTATTGTTAATTTATTGTTTTTGGCTTTGTTAGCAAGATCAACCACTGCCAATTCAATCTCTGCCATGCTTAAGCTCTCCGCATTTCTAATCACGGGCACCACCAATCCTTTGGGAGCACTGACTGCAATAGACACATCGCAATAATCGTGAAAGATGATTTGATCGCCATCAATATATGCGTTCACAGAAGGATAGGCCTGCAATGCATAGCAACAGGCTTTGGTGAAAAAGCTCATGAAACCCAGATTCACTCCATGATGCTCTTTGAATTGATCTTTATATTTTTTTCTGATGTCCATGATGGCACTCATGTCTACTTCGTTAAAAGTAGTCAGCATGGCGGTGGTGTTTTTGGCTTCCACCAATCTGCGGCTAACTGTTTTGCGCAAATTGCTCATCTTTTCGGGACGGTCGTTTCTGCTAAACAGAGGTGCACCTGGTTTTCTTCCAGGAGTATTCAGCGCTTCCAAAACATCTTGCTTCACTATTTTACCATTGGAACCAGAGGGGACAATTTTTTTGCTGTCAACGTGCTTGTCGGCTATGATAGCAGCTGCGACAGGTGTAGCTTTCACTTCAGCGGCAACAGGTTGGGGGGCTGCTTTTTGAACAGGCACTACAGGCACTTCTTCTTTTTTAACGGGTGCCGCTTCCGCTGGTTTAACGGCTGCGGTATCAATAGTGCACACCAAATCACCAATGGCTAAAGTGTCTCCTTCTTTTGCTACATGACTGATGGCGCCAGCCTGCTCAGCGTTGATCTCAAAGGTAGCTTTCTCGCTTTCGAGTTCTGCTATGACTTCGTCTCTATCAGCATAGGCACCATTTTCCTTCAGCCATTTTACGAGGGTTACCTCACTGATGCTTTCTCCTACAGTAGGCACTTTAATTTCAATAGCCATTTGATTGATTTAATAGGGCAAATTTCGGAAAAAAACAGGATTATCAGCCTATTTATTTAGAATCGGCTCCCCATATACAAAAAGCTGCCCCCGGCAGGCTTTCATTCTTCCATCACATCAGTTTTATTATCCTAGAAAACCCCTTAATAAATTGGCCTGTGCGGAACCCCTTAGCTCAATGATTGCTTTGTCTTTTATCTGACGAACCCTTTCTCGGGTGAGATTGTATCGACGACCAATGTCCTCCAACGTCAGTGGTTGTTCTATCCCAATGCCGAAGAACTGGCTGACTACTTCTTTTTGCCGAACCGTCAAAGAGCCAAGCGTTCGTTCCAATTCGGTATGCAAGGAATCTTGCTCGGTCAGTGGCGCATCCGTAGCCGCGGCCTGTTTGTCCTGAAACAGATCCAGGAAGCTGGTTTCTTCTCCTTGTTGAATCGGTTGATCCATACTGATGTGTTTGGCGGCTACAGAAAGCGTGGCAAATATTTCGCCAGCATCTGTGTTCAACCATTCAGCGAGCTCCTCGGGGGAGGGTTCTCTTTCATATTGCTGCTCCAGTTGTGCATAGGCCTGGCTGATTCGATTGGTCAATCCAACTTTGTGAACAGGCAATCGAACAATCCGGCCCTGCTCTGCCAGTGCCTGCAAGATGCTTTGTCGAATCCACCACACCGCATAAGAAATAAATTTAAACCCCTTGGTTTCGTCAAATTTTTGTGCAGCTTTCATCAAACCCAGATTTCCTTCATTGATGAGGTCGGCAAGGGAGAGTCCTTTGTTTTGATATTGTTTGGCAACCGATACCACAAACCGGAGGTTGGCTTTGACCAAAGTGTCCAGCGCAACCTGTTCTCCTCTTTTGATCAAGGCAGCCAATCGGAATTCTTCGTCGGTAGTCAACAACGGGATCTTGCTGATTTCTTGTAAGTACTTGTCTATGGATTGGCTGTCCCGATTGGTGATGGAGACGGCTATTTTTATTTGTCGCATAGGAGTAGGTTGTTTTCTTGGATTCGAATCTGTGTGGTCTTAGGGATAAACGTATTGGATGGAGATTAAAGTATATATGTGGATAAAAAGCCTGAATTGTGCAATACCAGGCATGATATGGACCCAAAAAGGTCAGTTAATCAAAAAAATAGATGCAAATATTTTGTCACGTTGAATATTTTTCTATTATTGCAACAGACTAGGCCAATTTAAAAAGCAAGCATGAGTAAGAAAGTGTTATTTACATTAGAATATCCCGTACGCTGCTCTCCGAGTATCCTGTATGAATTCCTGACAAGTCCGGCTGCCCTGCAAGAGTGGTTTGCTGAAAAGGTAGATGAAAGAGAAGGCGTGTTCAGTTTTTCTTGGGATGGAGTTGAGGAAAAAGCTACCATGATTGAAAAAGAGCAGGACAAATTCATCCGTTTTCGCTGGACTCATATGCAAAAAGATGAATATTTCGAATTCAGAATCGACCGATCCGAAGTGACCAATCAAACGATTCTCATTATTAAAGATTTTGCCGACAAAAAAGACATCAAAGACCAAAGCCAACTTTGGGAGTACCAGGTGAAAGACTTGTTTCACCGCTTGGGTAGCTAATGTCCTATATCCCCTATTTCATTCCGATTGTTATAAAAGTGTTGCCATTCTTTTTGATTACTGGCATTGGCATGTTCCTAACGAGAAAGAACTATTTTTGTTGGGGTTGAATGACGCAGGAAATTGTCAAACACCCATAGCTGTATGATCAAAAAACTTGACAAGCTCATATTAAAATCTTTCATCGGCCCATTCATTGCCACTTTTTTCATTGCTTTCTTTGTTTTGATGATGCAAAGCTTGTGGAAGTACTTGGATGATCTGGTAGGAAAAGGACTCGACTTCATCACCATTTGCCAATTTTTATGGTATGCCAGTGCCTCTTTGTTGACACTGGCCATGCCCATCGCTATTTTGATTTCTTCCATCATGACTTTTGGAAACCTCGGAGAAAGTTTTGAATTGGTGGCCATTAAGTCTTCGGGCATTTCATTGCTACGTTTCATGCGGCCTTTGATGTGGGTAGCCGTTTTTTTGTGTGGTATCACCTTTGTATTTTCCAATTATGTCATCCCTTACGCAAATTTAAAATTCATTACACTTTACAGTGATATCTACGTTAAAAAACCTGCATTTGATTTAAAGGAAGGCGTATTTTTTACGCATATCCCCAATTATGCCATTAAAGTAGGCAAAAAAGACAGCGATGGTAAAACCATTCACAACGTTGTAATATTTGAACAATCCAATTCGGTGCAAGACAATTGCATTGTAGCCGAAAAAGGTCTGATGAAAATTTCAGATGATGGAGATTTTTTAGAGTTCAACCTGGAAAACGGATGCCGGTATCAAGAAAAGGGGAACTTGATGGACAGCGCTACTGAATACACCCGTCTTAGCTTCAAAAATTTCAAAAAGCTGTTTGATTTGAGTGTGCTCCAAAAACAACAAACCAACGACAGTGTATTCAAGAATAACTTTAAAATGCTCAGTGCCAGACAGCTGAGTAGAAATGTAGATTCATTGAACCTGATTGCTGTTGCGATTGAAAAAGACTTTAATAAAAAAATAAACAAGCAACTTATTTATAGCCAAGTACCAACCGATTATTGGAAACAAGCCGAGAAAACTGCCATCAAAATAAATTACCATCAACTGATTCCGGATTCAGCAAAAATGATGGTGAAACACAATGCCATCAATAAGGCCAATGCCATTAAAAGTGCCATGATTCAAAATCAGATAGAAATGGAAAGCAGGCAAAAGGAAATCATTCTTCATAATATTGAATGGCATCGTAAATTTTCCCTCTCCCTGGCCTGCTTGGTATTGTTTTTTATTGGGGCGCCCTTGGGTTCGATCATACGAAAAGGGGGTATGGGTATGCCTTTAGTAGCAGCCATTGCATTCTTTTTGATTTTCCACCTGCTCAATATGTTTGGAGAGAAATTTGTGAAAGAAAGCATTGCCTCTCCTTTTGTTGGCATGTGGCTGGCAGTCATTGTCCTCATCCCTGTGGGTGCATTCCTGACCTATAAAGCCATGCATGATTCTCAATTGTTTAATAAAGATTATTACCTCCGTTTGGCTAGAGCTTTTAAGTCCTTGGGAAAGAAGAAAAGCGAAATAAAAACAATCTAAATAGATTCATATGGAAACATCATCCAACAACAGCAGAAGAGCTTTTCTAAAAACTTCTGCCATGGCAAGCACTTTATTATTGTCCGGCATCAGTGCCTTCAGTAACCTCTTAAAAGGATCTGAATCTTCTGAAGAAGCAACTCATAGGGTTACTTCCTTTTCCACGGGATTTGATCAAGATCCATTGCCTTATGGGTACAATGCACTCGAACCCGTCATCGATGCCACTACTATGGAAATTCATTACAGCAAACATGCTGCTGCCTACTCAAAAAATTTGAAAGAAGCTGCCATTGCAGAAAAGGTAAATATGCAAGCCTCCCTCGAAGAAGTGATGGCAACTATTTCCAATTACTCAATGAAAATGAGAAACAATGGCGGTGGGCATTATAACCACGAAATGTTTTGGAAGTGCATGCAGCCGGCTCGTTCCAACAATCAACCCGATGGCTTGCTTCTGGCAGCCATTGAGAAACAGTTTGGAAGTTTTGAGAATTTTAAAACCAGCTTTTCCGAAGCAGCCAAAACCAGGTTTGGAAGTGGGTGGGCTTGGTTATACACCAATCCTTCGGGCGAATTAAAAATCGGCAGTACCGCCAATCAGGACAATCCTTTGATGAATATCCCTTCCGTTGAACACAAAGGTTTCCCCTTGTTGTGTCTGGATGTATGGGAACATGCTTATTATCTCAAATACCAAAACAGACGGATTGAGTACATTCAAAACTGGTGGAACCTGGTCAACTGGAGTTACGTAGAAAAGCGCTTCCTGGCCGGTAAATAACCGCTCATCTTGTTTCAATGAATATTATTGCAAAAGGTATACTTTTGTCCTTCTTCCGATCATTTTAAACAAACTTATTATGCAGGCTTGGAAAGATTATCAGTCACAAAACAAAGACAGATTTTTAAATGAATTGCTGGAACTGCTGCGCATCCCCAGCGTAAGTGCCAAAAGTGAGCACAAAGCAGATATGATCCGTTGCGCCGAGGCGTTCAAACAAAGATTGCTTGAAGCAGGTGCCGATACAGTCGAAATATATCCAACCGACGGACATCCCATTGTGTATGGAGAAAAAATAATTGACCCGAGCAAACCAACCGTATTAGTGTACGGACATTACGATGTTCAACCGGCCGAACCTTTAGAACTATGGACCAATGGGCCTTTCGATCCGACCATTGTAGACGGAAAAATTTTCGCCAGAGGAAGCTGCGACGACAAAGGCCAGGTATATATGCATGTAAAGGCATTGGAAACGCTGGTGCAAACCAATTCACTCTCCGGCAATATCAAATTTTGCATTGAAGGAGAAGAAGAAGTAGGGTCACCCAATCTGGGCAAGTTTGTTGCCCAACACAAAGAATTGCTCAAAGCAGATTGTGTGCTCATCAGCGACAGCGCCATGATCAGTTTGGATACGCCGAGTATTGACATTGGGGTAAGAGGCTTGAGTTATATAGAAGTGGAAGTAACAGGACCCAATCGTGATTTGCACAGTGGTGTATATGGAGGAGCGGTAGCCAATCCGATTACCATCTTAGCAAAAATGATTGCCTCCTTACACGATGAAAACAATCACATCACCATTCCCGGATTCTATGATGACGTGGTAGTAGCCACTCCCGATGAAAGAGCGTTAATGGCCAAAGCACCTTTCAACGAGAACGACTATGCGAAAGATTTGGGTGTACAAGCATTGTGGGGTGAAAAGGGGTATACCACCAATGAAAGAACGGGCATCCGTCCTACGTTGGAATTGAATGGCATTTGGGGTGGTTATACCGGCGAAGGCGCTAAGACCGTATTGCCTTCAAAAGCATACGCTAAAATTTCAGCCAGACTCGTACCGAATCAGATTTCAAAAAAAATGACCGATTTGCTGATCAATCATTTTGCCAAAATAGCACCGCCTTATGTGACTGTAAAGGCATCTTTACACCACGGGGGAGAGCCTTACATGACCCCCATTGACAGTGTGGCATATCAAGCTGCTTCCAAAGCCATGGAAACAACCTTTGGCAAAGCCCCTATCCCTGTGAGAGGCGGCGGCAGCATTCCTATCTGTGCATTGTTTGAAAAAGAGCTGGGCATTAAGATTGTATTTATGGGATTTGGATTGGACAGCGACAACCTGCATAGTCCAAATGAAAAATATGATATTGCCAACTACTATAAAGGCATCGAGACGATTCCATATTTTCATCACTTTTTTGCAGAGATGAACGTATCCATATGATTGAATAAAAAAGCCTCGAATAACTCGGGGCTTTTTTTATAGGCTTGTTGTTTTGAGAAACAAATTCAAAACTGTTTATAGAAGCAGTTTGAGAATAATTAATTTGGCATTCCTGACGACAAATAGGTTTGTAAACACCAACGGTCATTTTTAGCGCTCCTACATAAGGCTATTTTTACGTCAGATTCATTCAATAATCATTGGAATAATAGGAAATCAGATATAACCGTTGTAATAGACCGTAAACTGATGCTTCTGAACCGATAGAATAAAAACTGTGTTTATTCCTGGATGGTTGGGAATGGAAGAAGAAATTACAGAATAGCAATTGCAAAAGATTGCAAAACTGTAAAATCGTTCGAAGGCGGGGTTTAATACACCCGCCTTCTTTTTTTATACGTATCTACGACAATTCATTCAGCCATTTCTTCGTAGATTTAGCTTATTGAAACTTACTGCTCATGCATTATTTTTTATCGTCTTTACTGGCATACTTACTCACGCCATTCTATTGGTTGGCGGCATTGACCTGCTTGGGCTTCTTGGCCAAATCGGCTGAGAAAAGAAAACGATATGCCATAGCAGCACTGATGCTGTTTCTGTTGTTCAGTAACAATTGGCTGCTCATCAGTTATGCACGTTACTGGCAACAGCCAAATACCAAAGTGTCCTCCTCAAAGACATATAGCAGTGCCATTCTATTGGGTGGTTTTGGAAGTCCCGGGGCCAGTGAAGAAGGCTATTTCAATGGAACAGCCGATCGGTTTATCCAGGCCGCCAAACAGTACAAATTGGGAAAGATTCAGCATATCCTCATCTCTGGCGGCAATGGAAAAAATGAGGTGGCCACGTTTAATGAAGCCTCCTGGGCGAAGAAAGAATTGATGGTTTTTGGGATACCCGACAGCGCCATCCTGGTCGAAGACGCTTCTGCCAATACCGCAGACAATGCAGCCATCGCTAAAAAAATACTTGATTCTTTGAAACTTACACCACCCTACCTATTGATTACTTCTGCACACCACATGCCCAGGGCCAGTTTGCTTTTCAAAAAAGCAGGCCTGAACACCCACTCACTCTCTTGTAATTATATCTCTGGAAATGAAAAATACCGATGGGAGGATTGCATACCAAGGGCCGATGTATTATTCAACTGGAGTTTCTATTTTAAAGAAACCTTCGCGTATTGGCTTTATCGTCTCAAAGGATGATTCACCAAACTTCTTATCATTTATAGAGAGGTGGTATAAGCAGCGAATTGCTAATCTTTAATTACTCTTACTGAGAATCCACCCATTTTGATGCTGTTTTGCCTGCCTAATGCAGTACTTTTGAAGTCAAGGCCTCTGCACCAAGATTGTTTTGAATTGTCGGCAGGAGCACACCACCAATAGCCGTTGCTGCCGAGCTTAATAAATCCACCATTGTTGCTTCTAAATCCTCCTGGCAAAGCATCAAAACCGCTACTGTTGGTTCCATTTTCATTGTTTTTCCAGCCTTTCTTGGATTTTAACTTCATTCCGGCAACAGAAGCACCGCCTACAAATGATTCAAGATTAGACCATTCTAAATCAGTCGGCACATGCCAGCCCTCCGGAGCGATGCCTCTTGGGTCATTTACAGCATACCAATTGTATAACTTTCCGAATTTCTCTCCATTTTTACTGTTGTTTTCATAATAGCACCAAGCTGCCTCTCCCGCTGCCCCATAAGTCTCCCATTCTTTAGCTGTTTTCGCTTCGGGAATGGCATCACCATTTTTAAAACTAGACACTTCTAAATTTTTAACTGCCCAAACCTGATCTCCAATCTTTACACTTGAAAATTCAATAATATTTAATTGGACATTCTGTGATTGGCCTTGAAGAAAAAGAAAGCAGCAAGAAGAGATAAAAAAACAGATTGTTTTCATATGCTTTATTTATATATTGAAATGAAGTTAATAAAATTTTAAGGAAAAACATCCTCTTTTGCCCACAACAAAAATCAATTATTCATTATATTCGTTGCCTATCTTTTACATATTAAAATATTCCAAATGAAACCAATGAAGCAATTATTATTGATCATCATATTGTTTACAGGTATTTCAGCCAGTGGTCAATTTATGGGAGAATCTGCCAAACAGATTTACAAATCACCTAATTACAAAGAAGTATTGGAGACGCACCATACAGTAGCTATATTGCCTTTCAAGGCTACAATCTCCTACAAGAGAACACCTAAAAATTTCAATGCCGAAGCAAATACAGCAGAAGAAAAAAAATTGGGGCTAAATATGCAAGAAGGCATGTTTACTTATTTATTGAGAAAAAGCGACAAATACACTGTGCAGTTTCAGGACATTCAACGAACCAATGCGTTGTTGAAACAGAAAGAATTGTTTGATCATTTGGATGAAATACTCCCTGATTCTTTGTGCAAAGTATTAAATGTAGATGCCGTCATCAAATGTACCTACGAGTATGAAAAAACAGGAAGCGAAGCCGGCGCGATTGTTTCTGCTGTATTGATTGGGAACGCCAAAACCGGCTCGGGTGGTTTGACCATGCAAATCAATGACAAAAAACAAGGTGATTTGGTATGGCGTTTTTACAAAGAAATGAACGAAAGCATCACCAGCAACGCCAATGAAATCATGGACAGAATGATGAGAAAAGTTTCGCGCAACTTCCCTTACGAAAAATAATAACCCCAGCAGGATTTTATGACATTCGAAGAGGCCTTTCAAAAATACATTCACAACCAGAAAGTAGTTGGCTGGGGATTCAGGCAACAAAAGCGGGTACAGTTACCCGATGGAAATTTTTCCTTTCCTTGTGGGTATTATACTGAATATGAAAATGGCTATAAGTTAATCGCTAGTGGTGAGTCATTGGGTAATACACCCGTACAAGAGGCCCTCATACTAGATCCCAACTTTGTGCCCATTGCCAGGGATACCGA
>CANGBQ010000009.1 GCA_947451985.1 Chitinophagaceae bacterium
CACAAATCATGTCTTCCTTCTACACTCAGCTTTTCGATTTGTCCACTGGCCAGGTTCAATGTTTCCTGGATTTGAGGAGTAGAGGAGGGAGGCTTCACCGCAACCCTGAATACCATCGGATTTCCATTGCTCAAACCTCCTACAATCCCCCCACTGAAATTGGTTTGGGTGGTACCATCTGGCAAAAGCAATGCATCGTTGTGTTCGCTTCCAAACATAGAGGCGGCCTCAAAACCTGCACCGAATTCAATTCCTTTGATGGCGGGGATGGAAAACACAGCATGACTGATCAACGATTCCAATGAATTGAAAAAGGGCTCACCCAGTCCGATCGGAAGTCCGGTGGTGGTACAGGTAACGATGCCCCCCACTGTATCGTTGGCATCAATTGCCTTTTGAATTCCCTTATCGATTTCTGTCTCGCCTGCAACTTCGCTTATGTTTGCATGAATTTCAATCGGTGAATCTGAATAGAGATACTGAATTGTTTTTTTTGCAACTACGCCTGCAGCCACCAAACAAACTGTTAGCCTTCCACTAAAGTGTCCACCTCCTCTGTAATCTTCAAAACCTCCATATTTTTTATTCGAAACAAAATCAGCATGACCAGGCCTGGGCTGGTTTCTATGTTTATCATAATCAATGCTTCGGGTATTGTTATTGGTAAATACAATGGTTAAGGGCGCTCCAGTGGTATGATCATTGAACACACCCGATTGAAAAATAGGAACATCTTCTTCTTTTCTGGGGGTGGTTCCTTTGGCTCCGGGTTTTCTTCTTTCAATATCTGTAGTAAAATCATCCGCACGCAAAGGTATACCTGCCGGGCAGCCGTCAATGCAAACGCCCACTACCGGGCCATGTGATTCTCCAAAAATTTGCACCCTGAATAGGTTCCCAAAAGCATTCATTGATTTCAATTTATGGTGTAGAAATGATGTTGCGAATATCCTCAAAAAAATCGGGATATGATTTTCTGACAGCCTCTGCATTGCCAATGACGATTGAATCCTTGGCTTGTAGTGCCAGAATAGCAGCAGCCATAGCGATTCGATGGTCATGAAAAGAATTGACTTTTCCTCCTTGTATTCCTTTCCCCCCGTAAATTTTCATTTCGTTTTCTTCTATCACTATTCGAATGCCGAGTGCCTGGCCCATTGCTTGCAGAGAAGCAGCTCGATTGCTTTCTTTGTGCAGCAAACGATTCACACCTTTGATGGTGGATGTTCCTTGACAATTTGCTGCCAATGCGAATAGGGGCGGAAACAAGTCAGGACAATCGGTTGCATCAAATGTAAAAGGCTTAAGCCCATCCATGGGTTTTGAAACTGTTATTTGATTCTGATCAATTTGAATCTGGGCATTCGATTGTTCCAGTACTCCCATGATGGCTTTGTCTCCTTGTTTGGATTCTATGGACAATCCATGCAAGGTGACTGTTCCGCCAATAGCGCCTGCAACCAGCATAAAAGCAGCATTGCTCCAATCTCCCTCTACGGTATATTCAATCATTTCAGGAGTTGACTTCATCGGATTGATAATGAATTGCCCGTCTTGAATGGATTGTATTTGATATCCAAATCTAGAAAGTACATCTAGGGTAAGATCAATGTAGGGTTTGCTTTGCAGCTGCTTCACCGTAAGGGTAGTGGTATGGCGCACCGATTTTCCCAATGCGATGAGCAACCCGGTTACATATTGTGAGCTCATTGAACCATCGATGGTAAGGTTGTTCGGAATCAATGGTCCTTTGACTACGATAGGTAATTTGTTTTCATCAGAATGGATGGCTACTCCCAAGCTGGGCAACACTTGTAACATTCCGTCAATCGGTCTTTGTAAAAGACTTCCTTCTCCTGTGATGGTAACGGGAATGGAGTACAAAGCTGCAATGGGTGTAAACATTCTCAATGCCAATCCACTTTCACCGCAATTCAATGTATGCGAAAGCATTTTATCAGTTTGTAGCCAAGGGTTGCCGGTGATGGTATATTGTTGGGGTTTATTTTGAATAACAGTAGCGCCCAGTTGTCGAATGATGTTCAAGGCTGCCATTTCATCTGCGCTGCTTCCTGCATGTTGAAGTAGCGTGGTTCCGGTATGCAATAAAGCAGCTGCACAAGCTCTTTGCATGCTGCTTTTAGAAGGCCTTGCGCTAATGCAGCCTTCAATACGTTCAGGTTGTATTTCAATATCCATGTGCAGGTAATGGTTGATTAGACAATCAGAAAAGAATTGTCTGTATTGTTTCCAATGATATTTCTTGCACTTTTCCTTTTCCTATTTCTTCTAATACGATAAATCGAATGGTCTCGCCTTTTCTTTTTTTATCCAATTGAATCAGCGGGGCTATTTTTCTCCAATCAATCATTGCCTGAGTGGGAAGTTGATATTGAGTAAATGCCTTTTCCATTATTTGTATGGACGTTTCTTCCAATCCGTTCGTTGCGGCAGACAATTTTACTGCATACATCATTCCAATAGCAATGGCTTCTCCATGCGACAATTGGTAGGTATTTTCAATGGCATGACCAATCGTGTGTCCAAAATTCAGCAATCTTCTTTCATTTTGTTCCCATGGATCATTTGCAACAATTGACCACTTCAGTCGAACGTTTTTTTCAATTAAGGTGGCCAGTTCTTTCGGATTATTTTGATACCATTCAATTGAGTGATTAAGGAGTTCTTCAAGCATGTCAACATCTCGAATGCAGGCATGCTTGATTATTTCTGCAAATCCGTTAGACCATTCCCGTGTTGGCAAGGTAGTAAGCCAGTGAGGATCAAAGAGAATAAATTCAGGTTGCTTGATTAAGCCCACTAAATTTTTGTATGTCCCTACACCAATACCGTTTTTTCCACCGATGGCTGCATCCACCATGCCTAACAAACTGGTGGGAATCAATCCTGTTTTCAAACCCCGCATAAAAATACCTGCCACATAACCCGTGATATCTGTAATGACTCCGCCTCCTACACCAATCAACCATGTATCCCTGTCAGCTTCTTTCTCAATCAATTTGCTGATAATATAATCAATGGTTTGTTGTTGTTTAGTTGATTCTCCTGCTTTGAGTACAATGGTTTGTTTATGGGCAAAGGCAGCCGGATGTGCATAGGCAATATTTTCATCCGTAATAAAAATGCACTGATGACTCGGTACCCATTGATCGATGTTTGAAAAAGAGGCATTAAAATAGCACTGAACGGACTGATTTCCAATTTGAAAATGGGTAGATGTCATTTGAATATTATTTATTCATTATTCATCACTTTGCTCTGGTGATTGATGCTTTCCATGTGAACCGCGTCCACGTATTGTTTGATGAATTCTTCACTGAGTCCTATTTTTTTCGCTTTCTGCAATGCATTCTCCCTGATTTCTTTCCAACGGCTGGCTTGTAGAATGGTAATGTTATTTTCTCTTTTACATGTACCAATGTCTTCTGCTATTTTCATTCTTTGCCCCAGCAAGGTTAACAATTCATCATCTACATGATTCATTTGCTCTCTGAGTGCCTGCAATGCATTTAAAAAGGCCGCTTCATCTGTATTTTCATTTCTCCAGATCAAACCGTCAAGCAGATTGGCCAATGCTTCGGGGGTAATTTGTTGCATGGCATCACTCCATGCATCATCGGGTTGAATATGGCTTTCAATCATCAATCCATCAAAATCCAGGTTGATGGATTTTTGTGCAACGGATTGCAACAAGGTTCTGTTGCCACAGATATGAGAAGGATCACAAATCATTTTGAGTGAGGGGAATCTTCTTTTCATTTCGATGGGAAGATGCCACATAGGAGGGTTTCTATATTCGGAATTTCCATAACTTGAAAAACCTCTGTGCACCAGGGCAATCTTTTTCAAGCCGGCTTGTTGCATTCGTTCCACGGCTCCACACCACAATTCCACATCTGCATTGATGGGATTTTTGATTAGAATAGGAACATCCATTCCTTTTAAGGCGTCTGCCAATTCCTGAACGCTAAATGGACTCACCGTTGTCCTGGCGCCAATCCACAATACGTCTACTTGATATTTCAAAGCATCTTCGATATGCTTAGGCGTGGCTACTTCTACTGTTGTAGGCAAACCTGTTTGTTTTTTTGCTTCCAACAACCAGGGCAATCCTTGGCTGCCGACCCCTTCAAACATGCCCGGTTTGGTCCGTGGTTTCCAGATGCCCGCTCGCAACAAGTCTATTTTTCCAATAGCAGCCAATCGCTGGGCGGTGTGCAACACCTGATCTGCCGTTTCCGCACTGCAGGGTCCGCTGATGAGCAGCTTTTTTTTGTTTTCAAATAAGGAGGCAATGGTAGAATTCATTCTTGCATTTTACACAATATGCAAAGATAGGACTGATGGGAGGTTTAAAATAATTTATCAATCTGTAATGAGTGCTGGGGTTTGTATGGTTGTTTGGAGCGTGAGGGATTATTTCATGATTCTTATAGGGGTGAGGCCAAAGCTTTAATCAAATGCCGAGACTTCGTCTCTTTGCATTTATCATTGTATTCGCTTCTGAAAGCAGGCTTTCATCGCTCGTTCAATGATAAATGCCCCTTTTAGGGGGCATTTAATTTTTCTGCGGAGAGTGAGGGATTGTCCTCGCTTTGATCGGACATCGCAAGGGTTTCCCCATATTAAAAATCAAATGCAGGAACTTCGTTCCGACTCATTTTTCATTTCACTCACTTTTGAAAGTAAACTTTCATCGCTCGTTCAATGAAAAATGCCCCTTTTAGGGGGCATTTAATTTTTCTGCGGAGAGTGAGGGATTCGAACCCTCGATACAGTTTCCCGTATACACACTTTCCAGGCGTGCTCCTTCAACCACTCGGACAACTCTCCATTGTAAAGGGGCACAAATGTACGTGCTAATTTGGGTATTTTAAAATCATTCAAGCACCTTTTCCATTTGAAAGCTCCTAGATCCTTTGATCAAGATTTGTACACCTTCTAAGCCTGCTTGATGAAACCATTCCTTTGCAGCAGCAGCAGAATCAACATGCAGGTATTCATCAGCAAGGTCCTTGAAATATTCGCCTACCAGTACTACGTGCATCCAAGAATACTGCCGAATGAGGTCGATTATTTTTTGGTGTTCTGTTAGAGTGTCTTCGCCGAGTTCCATCATTCCACCTAGCAGTAAGACTTTTTTATCGCCAGGCATACTCGCAAAATTTTCAATGGCCACTTTCATGCTGCTGGGGTTGGCATTGTAAGCATCCAGTACGATGGTATTCTGGTGCAATTGAATCAATTGTGACCGGCTATTGGATGGCTGATAAGATTCCAGCGCCGCTTTAATTTTATCTTCTGCTATTTGAAACGTTTTTCCAATACATACTGCCGCCAACACGTTGGGCAAGTTATACCCGCCCACCAACTGTGTACGAATGAGGTCTATATGAGCACCTTTTGTCAATCGAACGGTCAACCATTCATTGTCATTTTCGATGCTTCCGGCAAAGTCTGTATTAGCTGGATTTGTACCGTATTTAATTTGTATCAGATCTCTGCCCATGGTATGCAGGTAATCATAATCCCAATATAAAAAGGCTGTACCTGTTTTTGTTCTCAAGTAATCAAACAATTCGCCTTTTCCTTTCTTGACACCTTCCACACCCCCAAATCCTTCCAGGTGCGCTTTTCCGCAGTTGGTGATCAAACCATGCGTAGGCATCGCATATTCGCAGTAGGAGGCGATTTCTTTTTGATGATTGGCACCCATTTCAATGACGGCCATTTCAGCATCTTTTTTGATTTTCAAAAGAGTAAGGGGAACGCCAATGTGATTGTTCAGATTTCCTTCGGTGGTATATGTTTTGTAGGTGGTGGACAGTACAGCATGTACCAATTCTTTGGTAGTCGTTTTGCCATTGCTTCCCGTAATTGCAATAAAAGGGATATCAAATTGAGATCGATGTTTTTTGGCTAATTGTTGCAAAGCTTCCAGTACGTTTTCCACTTGAATCATTCGCTCCGGCTGGCTGGTTTGGATGGCTTCATCCACAATGCAATAAGAGGCACCTAACGATAAGGCTTTGTCGGCATAGGCATTCCCATTAAAGCTGGGACCTTTCAAGGCAAAAAATAAGTCTCCGGGCTGCAATTTTCGGGTGTCTGTTTGAACAGAAGGGTGTTGCAGATAGATTGAATACAGTTTTTCGATATCCATACCAACAAAATTAACATCAATTCTTCCAAATCTGTTGTAAAAAAAAGCCCCCAATGATTGGGGGCTTTTTAAAATATCTATTTGATTATTTTTTTCTTCCTTTACCCTTACTAGGTCTTGCCTTTGAGAAAATATTTCCTTCTTTAAAGCCAGGTCCTTCTGGAGCACCCAAGTAGGTTTGTGCGCAACGGAAGCCAATGGTACTAGCCGATTGGTCTTCTTGCAAGAAACGACGATTGCCTGGAGACAACCAATATGCTCTGTCATTCCAGCTACCGCCTTTAACAACTCTTGATTTGTCGCTGATCAAAGTGGTTTCGCCATAAGCGTAACTTGCACCGCTGATTGAATCTCCATCCAAATAGTTGATAACATTGTTGCGTTGGTAGTTTGTTCTGTTTTTTACTTCTTCATCAGAAATATCCACTTTCTTCAAGCGACCCATGCTGTCTCTTTCGTAATCGCCGCTGCTGTTTTTGTAATATTTCTGGAATTTATTACCACGGAAATAGTTGAAGTCTTGGCCATCGGTTGGAGTTAATGGACGATACACATCCGCTACCCATTCGCTCACGTTTCCAGACATGTTGTACAATCCAAATGCATTTGGATAGAAAGCGGTTACATTACCAGGGATGGCAGCACGGTCATTCAAACCTCCAGCCACACCCATGTTGTCTCCGCTTCCACGCTTGAAGTTAGCCAAGAATTTTCCTTGAAAAGTTCCACGACGATTGTCCCTCAAACCACTAGGATTTTTACTCCAAGAATAAATTTGCTGGTTGGAACGAAGTTCCTCACCGCTTTTAGTTTCTTTTGTTCTTGGGGCTGGGTTTTGGTTCAGTAAGCCATAAGCAGCATATTCCCACTCTGCTTCAGTTGGAAGGCGGTAGCTCATGTTCATGATACCATCTTCAACTTTCACCACGCCTCTTGGTTTGTTGTTGATGTCTTTTAAGTCAGACTTTCTAGGTTTGTTTTTATTCTGAATCAAATCAGGATTCATCAAATAGCTTTCGGTGTTAAAAGAAGCACTGGCGCCACCACCTTTCATTTCTTTCTTAACCGCATCTTTTTTCAAATACCCTTTTTTAACTAAGTTCAGTTCGTTGACACGGTCTGTTCTCCAAATACAGAAGTCATGTGCTTGTTGCCAAGACACGCCTACTACAGGATAATAATTGTATGAAGGGTACCGGAAGTAATATTCAACGTATGGCTCATTGTACGCTAATTCTTCTCTCCATACCAATGTATCAGGAAGACATTTGTTCATGATGGTAGAATCTCCGCTGAACGTATTTTCCAACCAATACAAATATTCCCTGTAGTGCACATTCGCTACTTCGGTTTCATCAATGAAGAAAGAAGGCACGGTTACTTTGCGAGGAATGTTGTTCCAATCGCCCATTACATCTTCTTCTTTTGCACCCATTACAAAAGACCCCCCTTGAACGAACACTAAGCCAGGGCCAGCTTTGGGATATTTCATTTTGGTAACATGGAAATTACCCATATTCTTGTCGTCGTAGTTCCAGCCAGTAACACTAGACTTGGCTTTCTTTCCACCCGATCCTCCTTTGTTACAAGAGCTAAGGGTTAATGCGGCGGCTACTACAATTAAAATGTTTTTGCCAGAGAGTAATTTTTGCATGTGCATTCGTTTTGCAAATTGTTTGATGAATGGTTTATATACTATTGTTTTCTACTCAGTTACAATAAACGCGAATATAAATAACTTTCGCTAACCTGCGTCCAATTTTAGGGTTTTGTTATAAAATTATCAGATTTGTCTTTTGAGAGGCAATCGGGGCGACTTTTCCTATAATTTTCCCCAATTTTTACCCGATGAAATGCTGAATGGATTTTTTGAGCAATAATTACCTTTATTTTATCGTTTTCTCTATCGAGCGTCACCCAGTTTAACGAATCAGATTAAAAAACCAAATCATATTCATATATTTTAAAATATGAAAGAGTAAAAGGAGCAAATAACTTGGAGATTGCAGAAAAACCTATAAATTTACAACTCATTCATAAACAACAATCAAACGCTTATTGAGCTAAGTCTACTTAACCAAGACAATCTAACGCATGAAACAACCAATTTTAAAACTCTCGACACTTATTTTGCTATTGACCGGATTGAATTCTGGTGCTAATGCGCAAACAACTGCTACTAACAATATTAATGTCGTTACTACGGCGGTTCCATTTCTTCGCATCTCTCCTGATGCAAGAAGTGCAGGTATGGGTGATGCAGGCATTGCTTCTGCTCCAGACGCTTATGCTGGCTTTTGGAATGCTGGTAAAGTTCCTTTTGCTGATAACAAAATGAGTGTAGCTGCAACTTATACACCTTGGTTGAGTGATTTAAAACTAAGTGATGTATATCTATTGAATGTAGCTGGATATTATAAATTAGATGACCTGCAAGCTGTGCATGCTGGTTTGAGATATTTTAGCTTAGGAAACATTCAGTTTACTGATAATTCAGGATCTCCATTGAATCAATTTCGTCCACGCGAATTTGCATTTGATGCAGGTTATTCTAGAAAATTATCTGATAAAATCGGATTGGGTGTAGCGCTTCGTTATATCAGTTCTGATTTGGCAGGAGGTACAGTGAACGGTGTTAGCTATAAGAAAGCTTCTTCAGTAGCTGGAGATGTTCATTTCTTCTACAAGAACACCAAGGCAGATGGAAATGGCATTGATTTTGGAGCAACCTTAAGCAACTTAGGTTCTAAAATTTCTTATACCAGCGATGCTTCTCAGAAAGATTTTATTCCTGCTAACTTAGGATTTGGTGCGGTATACAATAAAGTGTTTGATGCAGACAGCAAAATTACGTTTGCTTTGGATTTGAATAAATTACTAGTACCTACACCTCCTGTACAAGGAAATTTGACTGATTCTGCATACGGTGTTAAATTAAATGAATACAGAACCAAAGGTGTCGTTGCCAGCTGGTTCAGCTCTTTGGGTGATGGGGATGATTTGAAAGAAATAACAGCTTCATTGGGCGCTGAATATTGGTACAAAAATCAATTTGCATTTAGAGCAGGTTATTTTTATGAGAATAAATTCAAAGGAGACCGCCGATACCTCACATTGGGTGCTGGCTTAAAATACAACATGTTTGGATTGAATTTCTCTTATTTGTTGCCTTCAGGCTCTGGCATCAGCAGAAACCCATTGTCTAATACTTTGCGTTTCACTTTGCAGTATAACTTAGATAATAAATAAAATAGCTTAATAATAGTAAAAAGCGTTTCTGTAACCGGAAACGCTTTTTTATTTTTGTAGCCTAAATCCTTTTCAAGATGTCATACAGAATAGGTTCTGGGGTTGATTTTCACCCATTTGCTGCCGGAAGAGAGTTGTGGATTGGAGGTGTTCACATCCCGCACCACCAAGGGGCAATGGGACACAGCGACGCCGATGTGTTGTTGCATGCTATTTGCGATGCCATGCTGGGTGCACTGGCATTGGGGGATATTGGGCTGCATTTTCCCGATACAGATGCTACCTATAAAAACATTGACAGTAAAATTTTGTTACAAAAAACAGCTTCAATCATTCATGAAAAAGGATATAAAGTAGTGAATATAGATAGCACACTTTGTTTACAAGCTCCTAAAATTGCGCCTCATGTTACCGCTATGCAAGCTGGCATAGCAAGCATTCTATCGCTCCAGCCATCGGATGTTTCCATCAAAGCCACCACCACCGAGAAAATGGGTTTTGTGGGGAGAGAAGAAGGCCTTGTAGCCTATGCGACGGTTTTGCTTCAACAGACATCACTTTAAATTCGTATGAACATGCAAGAAGAAGTGATTGTAAAAATTATCAACGAATCAGGCAATGATATTCCTGCTTATGCTACGTCTGGATCTGCAGGGATGGACATCAGGGCATTCTTACAAGAACCCATTCAGTTGCAACCCTTGGAACGTAAGCTGATTCCTACAGGAATCTATTTGGAAATACCACCCCAGTATGAAGTGCAGATTCGTCCAAGAAGCGGACTGGCATTCAAACAAGGATTGACTTGCCTCAATACACCCGGTACCATTGACAGTGATTACAGGGGGGAAGTGAAAGTGTTGTTGATCAACCTGAGTGATCAAATACAGGTAGTGCAAAACAATGATCGCATTGCTCAATTGGTATTGGCCAAAACCGAAAAGGCACAATTAGTAGTCGTACAACAATTGAACGAAACAGATAGGGGTGCAGGGGGCTTTGGTCATACCGGAAAATAAAGTAGGTTACTTTTTACAATGCTTTTAATACAAAGGCTTTGACAAACAAATTACTTCGATTCATGAAAAACATTTTTCATTTGGTGCTGTGCTTAGCTACATTGTTTTTGTATAGCTGTAAAGCAACTAGACACTTGAACAACGCTATTTCTAAAAAGGCAATGTTAATGGAAAAACAAAGCAAGGAGGATTCTATCAAAGAGGTGACTACTACTTTTGCTCAATTTGCCTCCAATCGCATCAACTTTAAAACGTTTTCAGCTAAAATAAAAGTTGAATCTTCTGACAACAAAGGGAAAAACCCCGACATCACTGCTGTGGTGAGAATCATCAAGGACAGTGCCATTTGGATGTCATTGACCGCCACTTTCTTGAACATAGAAGTATACCGAGTATTGATTACCAAGGACAGTGTCATCCTGGTGAACAAGCAAGACAAAGAGGTAAAACGCAGGTCCCTGGATTATTTGCAGGAGATTACCCAGATCCCTTTCGATTATTATACTTTGCAGGATTTGATTATTGGTAATCCTATTTTTTGCGCAGACAGTGTCAATGCATTTAAAAGAAAAGAAGATTGTATTCTACTGTCAACAGTTGATCAGTATTTCAAGAATTTATTCACCCTCACCACAGACACTAAGTTGATGCTGCACAGCAAAATGGACGATATAGATGTTGCCCGAAGCAGGACTGCTGATATTACTTATGCCGATTACGAAAACACTACCGGTCAATATTTCTCTACTTCAAGAGAAATCAGTGCCTCTGAAAAAAACCGAATCAATATTCGAATGCTCTATAAGCAATATGAGTTTAACAAAGAATTATCGGTTGGGTTAACGATTCCCAAAAATTATAAGCGCAAATAATCTTTATTTGCAAATGAATAGATTTGATTGTTATTTTTACGTAGCATCGTATTTTTGCTTTGTCCAATAAACCCCATTCATGAGTAGAATCATTCTTACTTTTTTTCTTTGTTTGACACTGTCTTTAATGGCAGATGCCCAGCCCCAAACCCGTGAGGAGCTTGAGAAACAAAGAGCCCAATTGAAAAGGGAGATTGAAGAAACAGAGCTGCTCTTGAGTAAAAACAAATCGGCTACGAAACAGAGCCTCCTTCAATACAAATTAATCGCCGATAAAGTCAATCTTCAAAACAGAATGATTGACAATATCAATAAGGAGTTGAATCGACTGGATGACAATATGTACCTCATCTCAAAAGACATCCGTCGGTATGATCGCCTGCTAGATACTTTGAAAACAGAGTATTCCAAGAGTATGATTTATGCGTACAAAAACCGGAGTAGTTATGATTTTATGAATTTCATTTTCTCAGCAGCAAATTTCAATGATGCCATCAAAAGAATATCTTATTTAAAGAGTTATCGAAACTACCGCGAAATGCAAGGGCAGAATATTCTTCGCACTCAAGACCTAAGAAAAAAGAGAATCGTGGATTTGCACGGAGCTAAATTGGAAAAAAATGCGGTATTGGAAGTGCAGAGCAAAGAACAGGCTATTTTAGAAGCGCAGAGAAAAGAAAAAGATAGAATTGTTGCCGACCTCAAAAAGCAGGGCAAGCAATTGAACAATCAAATAGCTGCTAAACGAAAGCAAATGCAGCGCGTAAGCAATGAAATTGCATTGGCAATCAAGCGGGCACAGGAAGAAGCACGGAAAGATGCCATGGTGAAAGCAGCTGCAGAAAGGGAACGGTTGAGAAAGGAGGCAGAAAGAATTGCCAAAGCCAATCCTTCAGGCGACATCAAAACTTCCAACAAACCTGTCATCGAGCCGGTTAAGAAAGCAGAACCCAGCAAAATGGAAAGTGTGCTCTTAAACGCTGATAATATTGAATTGAATGCGAATTTTGAAAGGAACCGCGGCTCGCTCCCTTGGCCGCTGGATCGCGGCATTGTATTGATGCATTACGGAGCCAATACCCTGCCCAGCGGCAGCGTGTTGGATGTGGCTTCCGTCACCATATCAGCAGATATCGGCACATCGGTAAAGGCTGTTTTTGAAGGATTGGTAACTGCGATCAAACCCATCGATGACATGTTGGTCGTAATTATTCAACATGGTAGATATTTTACCACCTATAGTAATTTAACAGGAGTGACTGTTCAAAAAGGTCAAAATGTTCGCACAGGCCAAGTATTGGGAAGGGTAGCTGCCAATTTTGATGGAATTGGTGCCATTGATTTTTACATCAGTAATGAGAGTAGCAATTACGATCCTGAAAAATGGCTTCGTAGAAAATAATACTATTGTATCAATCGCTTGTACAAGGATTCATATTGGGGTACGATGCTGTCTATATCAAATTCTTTAGCTTGTGCCAATGCGTTTTTTCTAAAGGTTTCGTGCACGATTTCATCTGAAAGAATTTTTAAAGCCTTTTCTGCCATATCTTTTACGTCTCCCACATTGCACATATAGCCTGCTTGTCCGTTCGTTAATATCTCGGGTAGTCCGCCTGCATTGGTAACAATTACTGGTACTTCTGCGGCCATGGCTTCGAGGGCGGCCAATCCAAAACTTTCATATTCACTGGGTAACAAAAACAAATCTGCAATGGGTAATATATCCTCCATCTGTTCTTGTTTACCCAAAAAGATGATGTCGTTGCCTTTGGGACAGTGACGGGTAAAATCTTCAATAGAAGCCCTGTCGGGTCCATCGCCAATCAGCAGCAGTTTGCTTGGAATATTTTCGTTAACCCGCAAGAAAACATCGACTACATCTTTTACTCTTTTTACTTTTCTGAAGTTTGAAGCATGTACAATGATTTTCTCATTCTTGGGTGCAATACTTTGTTTGAACGCGGCAATTGGTTTTTTATTGAATCTTTTGACATCCACAAAATTGTAAATCACTTCGATGGGTTTGTGGATGTTGAAATTTTTATAGGTTTCCTCCTTTAAATTATTTGAAACGGCCGTTAAAATATCACTTTCTTCCATTGAAAAAGTGACCACTGGGCTATAGGTTTTGTCTTTTCCCACCAAAGTAATATCTGTTCCATGCAATGTGGTAATGACCGGTATGTTTTTTCCTTGCTTGGCTAATATCTGTTTTGCCATATAAGCTGCTGCTGCGTGGGGAATGGCGTAATGAACATGCAGCACATCAATCTGATGGTTGTTGACGATGTCCACCATGCTGCTCGCCAAAGCAGTTTCGTAAGGGGGGAAATCGAACAGCGGATAAGTAGGCACCCGCACTTCATGGTAAAAAATATTGGCATGAAACCCGCTGAGCCTAACCGGTTGCTGGTAGGTAATGAAATGTATATTGTGGCCTTTTTCTGCTAAGGCTTTACCCAGTTCAGTTGCCAATACACCGCTTCCGCCAAATGTTGGATAGCATACAATCGCTATGTTCATATACGCTGATTAAGGAAAAAATGATAATCCCTGCAATTTACCATTTTAACATTTCATACTGGCGAAATGTTTAAGTTTGTTGATACAAATCATCTATCATGCCAAGAAGAATTTTATTACTGATCTTTTGTCTATCCCTTTCAGTTCCCGGATTTTGTCAACAAACTGACACTGGTTCTATCAAAAAATTATATGATCATATAATGTTGCGGGGAGATGCCTATGAAAATTTGCGCCATTTGTGCAAACAAATTGGCCCACGATTGAGCGGTTCAGACAATGCTGAAAAGGCGGTTATTGCCACGGCTGCAATGCTCAAAAAAGCTGGCGCAGATACTGTTTATTTACAACCCTGTATGGTGCCGCATTGGGTCAGAGGAGCCAAGGAGGCAGGAAATATCCAATTGTCTAATGGCAATAAAATCAGTTTACATCTTTGTGCATTGGGCAATTCGATTGGCACCCATGCAGCAGGTGTTCTTGCGGCGGTGATCGAAGTGAAAAGTATGGAGACGTTGCATCTTTTGGGCCGTTCGGCCGTACAGGGCAAGATTGTTTTTTTTAATATTCCCATGAATTCCTTGTATCTGAATACATTCCAAGCCTATGGCGAAAGTGGTATTGGAAGATGGGACGGCCCTGCCCAAGCAGCCAAATACGGAGCAGTGGGCGTATTGGTCCGTTCGCTTGCCAGTAACGAAGACGATTATCCGCATACAGGGTCCACTACATATAATGATTCATTTCCTCCAATACCAGCCGTGGCTATCAGTACCAAAGATGCTACGTTGTTAAGCAATCTTTTACAAAAAGACAAAGCGCTTTCGGTCTGGTTCAAAACAAACTGTCAAATGCTTGCAGATAAACCCTCTTTTAATGTCATCGGAGAGATTCGTGGTACTGAATATCCTGATGAAATCATCACCGTGGGAGGCCATTTAGACAGCTGGGATTTGGGAGAAGGTGCCCATGACGATGGAGCAGGTTGTGTGCAATCAATAGAAGTCATCAATGCTTTTCACCAAACAGGCCTAAGGCCCAAACGCACCATTCGGGCAGTGATGTTCATGAATGAAGAAAACGGGGGACGAGGAGGAGATGCTTATTTGGCCTTTGCCCAGTCTCATCATGAAAAGCATGTTTTTGCGTTGGAAAGTGATGAGGGTGGGTTCACGCCTCGTTTTTTCAGTTTTGATGTTTCCTCCTCCTCATTCAATCGATTGGCTGAATGGAAGCCATTATTGTATCCATATGGAGTATATGATTTTGTGCAAAATGGAAGTGGTTCAGATATTGAACCATTAAAAGCAATGGGCACCTCATTGGCAGCATTGCATCCCGATAGTCAGCGTTACTTTGACGTACACCATGCCGCTAGTGACCGATTTGAGTCTGTGAGCAGAAGAGAATTGTTATTGGGTGCAGCCAATATTGCTGCTTTAATCTATTTGGTAAGCGAGCACGGACTGTAATTTTCTCATTGTCCTGCGTAGAGCAAAAAAATGGCAGGCACTTTATGCAATTCTGGAAGGCTTTTTTTCCAGTCGGCCACTGATTTTGTATGAATCTGCTCATCTGCTCCGGTGATGTTCGAAGCCACACAAAGTTTCGTGTTCGTTTGGCAATGTTGCAACAAAGAAGCCATCAATTGATTATTTCGATATGGAGTTTCTATGAAAATTTTAGTGCTGTTGTTTTTTTGAGAATGTATTTCCAGTTCTTTTATTTTTTTTAATCGCTCAGTATTGTCAATGGGTAAATAACCTACAAACTCAAATTGTTGTCCACTCATGCCACTGGCCATCAATGCCAATACAATAGAACTGGGCCCTACTAGTGGACGGACGGTGCATTTTAACGCATGAGCCACAGCCACCAATTGCTGACCCGGATCTGCAATGCCCGGACAGCCTGCTTCGCTGATGATGGCAATATTTTGTCCTTTGCGAATGGCCTGCGTAAATGCCTCTACTACTTCATTTTCTGCTTTGTGGATGGTGTGCCATTCAAAGTTGTCAATCACCACTGAGGCATCCATTGATTTTAAAAACCTCCGGGTGGTTCTTTCATTTTCAGCAAAGATGACTTGGCATTGTCGAACTGATTCCATTATATACAAGGGAATGGAATGCTTGGCTTCGTCGGTTAAAAATGAGGGGACAAGGTATACAGTGGAAGGCATATTATTATAAAATTACGTTGTTTTCCTTGGCACGGTGTAAGCTGATCGTGGCTGCTACGACGGCATAGGCAGGGGCGCAAATCCATCCAAGAATGGGAATAACGTGGAGCGCATAAAATACGATGCCATTTCCAATCGCCAATCCTTTGTGGTTACCAATCAATTGGATGCTTTCGGTTGCACTTAGTTGGTTGCGTTCGCTGCTGTAATCAAGCATTGAAAATCCAAGATAATAGCAGTCGATCAGCACAATGATCACGGGTGCGGTCCAGCCAATCAATGGAATAAATGAAAGTATCAATATACTGACCAAGTAAACGGTTTGCCAAATGGTATTTCTTCCTGCAATTTTGATGGCCCTTGCAATGTCTATTAAATATTGTTGCAGATTGAATGTAAATGATTGGTTGGTAAGAATACTTTCTGTCTTTTCGCTTAAATAAGCGAATGCGGGAGATGCAATAATTAAAAAAGCGAACTTAAACAAAGAGAAATAAAACAACAACAACAACAAATGCAAAATGATTTGACCTAAGATGAACAAGAAACTCAACCAGCTGTCTTGCATTTGCTCAATCCAGTTTTTCGCGCCGATATTATTCAACATCCATTCAATGGCTGAATTGCTTGATGTCCAGAAAAAATAAAATCCAATCACAAACAACACGCTGTATATAATCCCGGGTATGAGCATCCATTTCCACAATCGATTTTTGACGATAAATCGATGGGCCTCAGAATAGGCTCGAATGGCGATGATAATTTCTTTTAGCATGAATAGGTTTACAGATTGTATGAAAAAGAAAAATCATCTTCCAAGAGGAATGATGATTTTGCAAAAAGATGGTCGGTTGAATTTAGAATTTAGGACAAGGAATGCCTTTGGCAACCGTACGATTCATGATATAAATAAGCGAAAATTCTGAACCACCTCTGTTGCCAGAAGCTGATTTCAAATCGCTGATATTGATATCGTAAGTAGCGCCAATTCTAAGCCCACCAAATTCCAACCCAACATAAGGGATGATGGCGTCTTTTACCCGCATCCAAGAACCAATGTATACATTCGTAGGGTTCTCATCGCTTCTGTTTGCATTGATTGCCAGCGCAGCACCCAATACGGTTTCACTGGTTTTGTTTTGTATTTGATGGATGGCAGAGAGATTTACATTCAACATATCGCCTACTGGCAAATAGCCACCAGCATGAACAGTAACTCTACTGGTAAGGTTCCAATTGTCCTGTAAAAAACTCACTTTGGGTTTGTTGATGTGGTAAGCAGAAACCCCCAAATAATAGTTGTTCAATCCGTTGGTAGAACCAGAAAACAAAATGCCTGCGTTCAAGTCAAAATAACTTGGATTTTGAAACGGTCTCAAATATTCTGCAGAAGTACCTTGTACAAAACCATTTTGTTGGAGCTCATCCTCAAAAGTCAGTTTGCTCAAATCTAAGTTCATGCTCGAATAGGTTGCCTGGAATCCGGCACCAATAGTATTGTATCCATTTTCATCAATGGCTTTGTGATAAGATATTGATGCAGAACCATAATTCAGTTTCAATGCATTGCTAGCACTTGCATCAGACAATCCGGATAGACCTATACCAAACACATCTCCCTCTGGGATAACATTTTTTAATATTGGAAAATCAATCGAAGCACTGGTAGTGACGTAGGCTTTAGGAATGGATGGCCATTGATCTCTGTGGTTGGCTGCTACACGCCATTGTCCATTGAATTTTCCAGTGAAAGCCGGATTCAATGTTAGGGGTGAAGCAAAAAATTGTGAAAAGTGAGGATCCTGAGCTTTCAATCCAAGCGTCCCGACCAATAAACAGACTAATAAAAAATTTTTTCTCATCATCATTGCATTGCGAAACTTAAAGGTAATAAAATTGATGCAAACTCATTTGATGCAATTGCAAAGTTTTTTCAAGGCTTATTCCTAAGCATTCAGCTATTCTGCAGACAGATACAAATATATTAAATTATTTATATGTTAATTTAAAAAAGAGTAAATGGTGAAACAACAGCCTTGATACGTTTTTTATTGTTGCATTTTGGTGCCATAGGCCAGGTCGCCGGCATCACCCAAACCCGGAACGATATAGCCTTTGCTAGTCAACTCATTATCAATGGCTCCACACCAAATGGTAGCATGGGGAAATGCTTGTTGAACGGTTTCAATTCCAACAGTACAGGCAATCGCGCATACAATGTGCAAGGGTTGAAAATGCCCGTAGGCTTTTAAATGTTCTATAGATTTAACCAATGAAGCACCGGTTGCCAGCATGGGATCGCTGATGATTAGTATTCTGTTTTCCAAACTGGGACAGCTGATATATTCTAGACTGATTTCGAAACTTCCGTCAGGATGGTGTTTGCGGTAAGCACTCAAAAATGCATTGTCTGCTCGGTCAAAATAATTCAATAAGCCGTTGTGCATGGGAAGCCCGGCTCGTAGAATGGTAGCCAATACGGGCTGGCTTTTCAATACTTTGCAGGAAGCGGTGCCCATGGGGGTAGTGATGTCAGCATCGGTAGCAGCAAGCTGTTTGCTGATTTCATATCCAATTACCTCCGCAATTCTTTCCAGGTTTCTTCTAAAGCGCATACGATCTTGTTGCACTTGCACATTTCTGAGTTCGGCAACCCAATTGCTGATCAATGAATGCTGTTCGCTGAGATTAATAACCATGGTGACCTGATTTTAACAGTTGTAACTTCGAACAAATCTATAATAAATTCAATTAGCATTGATAATTTTGGATAATTGTTATCAACATGCACATTTACCCTCGATAATTGTATGAAAAAACTCATTCACTTAACACTATTAGCTGTTTTATTGGTATCGTCTTGCCATCTCAAAAAGAAAGCGGATGCCCATCAAGATGTTTACGAAACCAGCAAAATGACGATCGAAGAAATTGAGCAGAAAAAGCCTGCCCGGTTTTTATCTGTCGACGGCAAAAACAAAAAAAATATAATTGGTCAAACAGTGGTAAAGGGGAGTATTCAAAGTACTGCTACAGTGGTCGCTTACAAAGACATAGATGTGAAGCTTTCTTTTTATAGTAAAACAGGTGCATTGCTGGAAGAAGACCATGAAATCATTTATGAAACGATCGCGCCCGGAGATGATTTGTCTTTTAAATCAAAATATTTTGCGCCGAAAGGAACCAGTCGAGTGGAACTGAAAATTGTTGGGGCGTCTGTAGCGGAGTAGTAATGAAATGGTAATTTCATATTTCTTTTTGCATGCCCAAAAAGGAATCAAAAAGGGCGCCGAAAAGGAAAACAGCGCATTTTTCAGTTGTTGTCAGATAAATGAAAAATGATTTCCATCAAACAATCCATGATCACTTAATTTAACGTGGGGTATTACCAATAGTGCCATAAAAGACAGTGTCATGAAGGGTGCAGAAAGATGACTGCCCAAGGTGTTTTTCGCAAAGCCATCTATCTCTGTATAGGATGCTGCTACTTGGTATCCAGGCAGATTGCTCATTAATCCAGCTACCGGAAGTGCCAATACTTTTTCTGTATGTTCGTCTACTGCACTAATACCCCCGCCTGCTGCAATCACTGCATTGACGGCTTTGCAAAGGGATTCATCATCTACTCCTACCGCAACAATGTTATGGCTATCGTGTGCAACAGAGGAAGCAATAGCGCCTCGTTTCAATCCTGTATTGGTTATGAATGCTTTGGCAATGGGCGCTTCTTTGTAACGATTCACCACTACTATTTTCAATACATCTTTTTCTACATTGCTGATCATTTGGTCTTTTGCCAGGGTAGGTTCAACTTTCATTTTATTGGTAATGAGCTGACCATCTAGTGCTTCAATTGCAATGATTTCTTTTTCTCCTTGGTGCGAAAAGATGAAATCTTCCATTGTTTTTTTGGAACAATTAAATTGATTGATGATGGCTGCTGGGGAAGGATTGAGTAGGGAGGTGCCCGCTTCTGCCACCAGTACCCCATCAATATAAGTAGCGGACACTTTGAATTCGGTTAAATTGTTTACAACAATAAAATCTGCTGCATCGCCCGCTCTGAGCAATCCTACTTCCATTTGGTAATGCATGACCGGATTGATACAAGCGGCTTGCAATACTTTGAAGACAGAAATCCCTTTCTGTACTGCTCTTGCGCAAAGTTGATTGATGTGTCCTGTCACCAGGCTGTCCGGATGCTTGTCATCACTGCAAAACATCATGTGATCAGCATGGTCATGAAGCAATTCAATCAATGCCTCAAAATTTTTAGCAGCACTCCCTTCCCTGATCAGAATTTTCATTCCATATTGAAGTTTGCAAAGTGCTTCGTCTTTGGTAAAACATTCATGATCCGTACTGATGCCTGCGTCAATATATTGCTTGGCCAATGACCCCATTAAACCGGGCGCATGTCCATCAACGGGCTTGTTGAATTTTTTAGCGGCCGCAATTTTTTTCATCACTTCCGGGTCTTTTTGCAAAACACCCGGAAAATTCATCATCTCACTGAGGTATTTGATTTCAGGCATTGCCAATAGGGTTGCCACATCCGATGAATCCAAGCTAGCACCCGCTGTTTCAAAAATAGTTGCTGGTACGCAACTGGGCGCTCCAAACCTGCATTTAAAGGGAACGGTTTGACTATTTTCAATCATGTATTGTACGCCTTCCATGCCACAAACATTGGCAATCTCATGAGGATCACTGATGGTCCCTACGGTTCCATGAACCACGGCCAGCCGGGCAAATTCTGAAGGAACCAGCATCGAGCTTTCAATATGTACATGGCTGTCTATGAATCCGGGCAGGAGATAAGTTGCTTCTTTGCGTTCGGGTCCTTCATGGGCGATGGAATGAATGCGTCCATCGGTCACAGAAATGCTCCCATAGAAAATTTGCTGAGCGAAAATGTCTACAATATTACCTTGAACGATGAAGGAGGGCATACAATTTTATTTATAATCAAATATACACTGATTGACGCTGACGCCCTGCTGCTTGCAATAGCTGCTATCAACTACACATTGTCAATCGGTTAACAAATCGGGTCTTCTTTCTTTGGTGCGGGATACAGCTTGTTCATGTCTCCAGTCTTCTATTCGTTGATGGTTGCCGCTGAGCAATACGGGCGGAACGCTCCAGCCTTTGAAATTTTCAGGTCGGGTATAGACAGGAGGGGCGAGTAAATTGTCCTGAAAGGAATCTGTTAGTGCCGAGGTTTCATCATTCAACACACCTGGAATCAATCTGCCAATGGCATCGGTTAACACCGCAGCAGCCAATTCGCCCCCACTGAGTACGTAGTCGCCGATGGAAATTTCTTGGGTAACAAAATGATCCCTGAAACGTTGGTCAATGCCTTTGTAGTGACCGCAAATGAACAGCAGATTCTTTTTCAAGGAAAGTTGATTGGCCATTTTTTGGTTAAAAGTATTGCCATCGGGAGTTAAAAAAATAACGTCATCATAAGTGGTTTGCTGTTGCAATTGTTCAAGTGCATTTACCAATGGCTCAATCATAATGACCATACCGGCTCCTCCACCAAAGGGGTAATCATCCACCTGTGCACGGGCATAAGTGGTATAGTCCCGGAGGTTGATGACATTTACTTGCAGCAATTCTTTTTCTTGTGCTCTTTTCAAAATGGAATGCGAAAAAGGACCATTGAGTAAATCCGGTACAACAGTAATAATGTCTATTTTCATCGTTTGCTCTTTTAATGACCCAGAAATGCATCCAGGTCTCTTTTGTTCTTTTTTGTAGGGCGGCCTACTTTGCTCAGCCGTTTGCCAGTGTGAAAGGCAGCCGCTTCAAAGCTAATTCTTTCTAATTCTTCGGGGGGCGTGATGTCGGTATAACATTGAATGGCTTCTGCGTATGAACTTCTTTTGTGCAATAGTCCAGTTACCTGAATCAGCCATTTCTTCGCTTTTGTCCTGACTTCATAAGTATCTCCTGCTACCACATTCTTGGATGCTTTTAAAGAATTGCCATTCATCTTTACCATTCCTTTTTCACACGCTTCGCTCGCTAATGAGCGTGTTTTGAATAGACGGATGGCCCACAGGTATTTGTCCAATCTCAGTTTTTCCTTTTCCATTTCAGGGGATTCTTGCCTGTAAAATTATGTTACTTTTTATAGGAACGGTTCATCAAACCAATAGTATTTGCTTATTTTTATTTATACTAAAATGTTATGTATGAAACACATCTGGCAGTATTTATTATGTTGTTTATTGTTTGTACAGGTAGTGCAGGGGCAAAAGAAAGGTATTCGCTGGACAGCTGACGGACTCGGATATACCAAATTCAGCAATGGAAGCATTGTTCGGGTGGATCCTAAATCCGAAGCTGAAACAGTGCTCATAAAAAAGGAACAATTGACGCCGAAGGGAAGTTCGGAAGGTCTGATTCCTCAATCATACGAATGGAGCAATGACAATACCAAATTGTTGTTGTTTGTCCACACTGCAAAAGTGTGGAGATATGCGACCAGAGGGGATTATTGGCTATTGGATATTGTTAAAAATGAATTGAAACAACTCGGTAAAAATCTACCCGCTCAATCCTTGATGTTTGCCAAAATCGCACCCGATGGAAAAAATGTTGCCTATGTAAGTGGGCACAATATTTATGTAGAAGACATAACATCGAGCAAATACAAAAAATTAACCACCGATGGTTCTCGTAAACTCATCAATGGAACTTTTGATTGGGTATACGAAGAGGAATTTGGTTGCAGAGATGGATTTAGGTGGTGTCCAGATAGCAGACAGATTGCTTATTGGCAAGTGGATGCCACCAAGACAAGAGACTTTTTTATGATCAACAATACCGACTCAGTGTATTCTGAAATTATTCCAGTTGAATATCCCAAAGTTGGGGAATCGCCCTCAGCGGTGAGAGTAGGTGTGGTGTCCATTGCGGGTGGTGGCACCCGATGGATGAAAATCGAAGGAGACCCCCGTCAACACTATATTCCCAGAATGGAGTGGAGTGGATTCGATGAATTAGTTGTTCAACAGTTAGATCGAAAGCAGCAGGAAAGCAAATTGATCTATTGTAATGTGAATGATGGCAGTGCCCGAACTTTTTGGGCCGAAAGCGACGATGCTTGGGTGGATTTGAACACCGATGATCCAAAGGGTTGGAATTGGGTAAACAAGGGCCAAGACTTTATATGGGTAAGTGAAAAAGATGGTTGGCGCCATGTATACAAAATCAGCAGAGATGGCAAATCCATATCCCTTTTGACCAAGGGCAATTATGACATTGGTAGCTTGTTGGCCATTGATGAAGCAAATAATTATATTTATTTTTCAGCTTCTCCTGCTGATGCCACCCAACTCTATTTGTACAGGGTTAAAATAAATAACCTTACAAAAACTTCAGTTCCCGACCCTGAATTGGTGAGCAATGTTTCACTTAAAGGAACGCATCAATACACCATTTCGCCCAATGCCAAAATAGCCTTACATACTTTCAGTAATCACAACACGCCTGTCGTAACCGAATGGGTTGGATTGCCCGATAACAGGCCATTCAACAGCAGTAAAAGCATTCTCAAAAATATTAAAACGGATAATGAGATCAATGTAGAGTACCTCAAAATCACCACCATTGACAATATTGTTTTGGATGCTTGGATGCACAAGCCAGATCATTTTGATTCTACCAAAAAATATCCAATCGTTTTTTATGTATATGGCGAACCGGCTGCTACTACCATCGATGACGAATATAGCAATCATGATAATTTTTTATACGATGGCAGCATGGCCGCAGATGGCTACATTCAAGTAGCCCTAGACAATAGAGGCACCCCTTCGCTCAAAGGAGCGGCTTGGCGCAAAGCCATTTACCGCAGAAATGGTCAAATCAATATTCGAGACATGGCCATGGGTGTCAAAAAAATAATTGAAAAGCCCTTTGTAGACAAAGAAAGAGTGGCCGTGTGGGGATGGAGTGGTGGCGGATCCTCCACTTTGCATTTACTGTTTCAATACCCCAAATTATTCACAGCAGGTGTTGCTATCGCACCGGTGACCAATTTGCTCAATTATGACAATATTTATACAGAAAGATACATGGGCTTGCCCCAGGAAAATATGGAAGACTTTGTCAAAGGATCTGCGGTGACCTATGCAAAAAATCTGCAATCATCTTTGTTGCTGATTCATGGTACCGGTGATGACAATGTTCATTACAGCAACGCAGAACAATTGATCAATGAATTGGTGAAACAGCACAAACAATTTGAAATGATGAGCTATCCCAATCGCAGCCATAGCATTGTGGAAGGGGAAGGCACTCGTGAACATCTTTCAATGTTGTACACCAATTTTATCAGAAGGGTTTGTCCGCCCGGCGCAAAGTAATCAAAGAGTTCTACCAGGATATTGTTTCAATGCACTTTCCAAGCAATCCATTGCTTTGTGGATGGCCTCTGTGTTTAAAACATACGCAAGTCTAACTTCATTTTTTCCCAAACCAGGTGTGCTGTAGAAGCCTGTCGCTGGCGCCAACATAATGGTAGCACCTTCGTGGGTAAAAGATTCCAATAACCATTGACAAAACCGATCGCAATCATCAATGGGCAACCTTGCCATGGCATAAAAAGCGCCGCCTGGATTGGGGCAGAATACACCTTCCATTTGATTCAATCTTTTCACAATGGTATCCCGGCGCAATTTGTATTCTTGTTTGGTGGTATCAAAATAATTATCAGGCAAGTCGACAGCGGCTTCTCCAAGCAGTTGCGCATAATAGGGTGGACTCAATCTTGCTTGCGCAAATTTCATAGCAGCATTGAGTACTTCTTTGTTTTTGGTAATAAACGCGCCAATCCTTCCGCCACAGGCGCTGTATCGTTTGCTGATGGTGTCCATCAATACCACATGTTGTTCGGCGCCTTTTAGGTGCATGGCGCTGGTATGGGTGCCTTCGTAACAAAACTCTCGGTAAGCTTCATCGGCAAACAAGAACAAATTGTGTTTGATCACTATTTCTTTCAGTGTATTCATTTCTGCAGCACTGTACAAATACCCGGTAGGATTGTTGGGATTGCATACCACAATTGCTTTTGTCTTTGAAGTAATGGCTTTTTCAAACTCTTCAATGGGAGGTAAGGAAAAGCCTGTTTCTATGCTGCTGCCAATCGGCACTACTTTTACATCTGCTTGGATAGCAAAGCCATTGTAATTGGCATAAAAAGGCTCAGGAATAATTACTTCGTCTCCAGCATCCAAACAGGCCATAAATCCGAATAAAATGGCTTCACTGCCGCCAGTGGTGATGATGATTTCCTCAGCAGTCACCTGAATGTTGTTCTTGGCATAATACTGCACAAGTTTTTTTCGATAACTTTCATTGCCCGCACTGTGACTATATTCCAACACAGACAAATTGGATTGTTTGACTGCATCTAAGCAGGCTTTGGGTGTTTCAATATCTGGTTGTCCGATATTCAAGTGATACACCTTGGTGCCTTTTTTCTTGGCTGCTTCTGCAAATGGGACCAATTTCCGAATGGGGGAGGCCGGCATGTCGTGGCCTCTTTGACTGATGGATAGCATGACACAAAGATAAGAAGATGACTCCAACCCATTCGAAGTCGAATGGCAATTAAAAAAGCCTTCCAAGTGGGAAGGCTTTTACTGAAAATATCATAAAAAAGATTAAGGTGCTTTTTGAGCAGCAGCCGCTTTTTTAGCTTTTGCTTCCATCATTCTTTTTTGTTCTTCGTTCATTGGTCTTGAAGGTGTTTCTTTTTTGGTTTCAGCAACAGGAAGTTTGCTGTAATCATCACCTGTCAATACTTCTCCTTTAATGGTAATGCTCTTTACTTCATCAATGCCAGCAAACTTAACTGTCAGGTGCTTTTCAAAAATGTTCAAATTTTTAGCGTTATAGGTTGCTTTGATATAACCTGTTTTACCTGGAGCGATGGGTTCTTTGGTATAATCGCTGATGGTGCAACCGCATGTAGGATTGGCCGCCTCGATGATCAATGGTTCTTTGCTGATGTTGGTTACTTCGAATACAGCTGTTGTAGGGTTGTCTTGCTTTAGTTTACCCAAATCGATTACATCAGATTTGAATTTTGCAACATCATCAGCTTTTTTTTGTGTTTGAGCAAATACACCAGTAGTAAGTACCAATGCAGCCAAAGCGAGTGTAATTTTCTTCATTGTATTGTTTTTAGTTTAGATATAAAATAAGCGTTATTATTCTTTTAAATCGTTGGTAGCATTGTTGATGGGTGCACTGCTGGAAGGTGTTTTCCAAACTTCCCCTTTAATGGCAATTTGTTTGGTTTGATTTTCATTGTACGTGATGGTAATGAATTTAGTAAAAGCGCCTTCATTGGCTGCGTTGTATCCAACTTTGACGATACTTTTTCCGCCAGGTGCAATTTCTTTGTCTTTTTCCCATTCAGGCGTGGTGCAACCACAACTGGCTTGAACAGTCACCAATTTAATCGGCTTTTTACCAGTGTTCACAATTTCAAAATCATGATGAACAGGCTTTCCTTGCGGAATTTTACCGAAATCGTAGGATTCTTCTGTTGTTTTTAAGGTAGTATCCTTGCTCATTTGTTGCATGGGTTCAACGCTCGACACATCGACCTTTTGGGTCTTTGTTTGTTGAGCAAACACGCCCTGAAAAGCAATCAACAAAAGATATAGAATCAGAAACTTCCTCATGGTTTAATTAGGGTTGTAAATATACAAAAAGGAATACGAATCGGATAATTTGGCCTAGTCTTTATAGATTTTTAACAAACCGCTTTGAAATTGCTATTTTTGGTCAATATTTGCCTACTTTATGGAGTCAACAAACATCGGAATGGAAGAACAGGACAAGTTAAGTTTTGATCATTTCAGACAGGCAGTGCTCTCAGATTATCAAGTTTGCTGCGAAAGCCGTGAAACCAGCCTGCTGGGTAGAAAGGAAGTGCTTACCGGAAAAGCCAAATTTGGCATTTTTGGCGATGGCAAAGAAGTGGCTCAAGTGGCCATGGCAAAGTTTTTTAAACCTGGCGATTTCAGGGCAGGATATTACAGGGACCAGACCTTTATGTTTGCTTCGGGTCTAGCTACTGTAGAACAATTTTTTTCCCAGCTATATGCAGATTCGGATGTAAACAACGATCCCTTTAGTGGCGGCAGGCAAATGAATGCCCATTTTGCTACTCCATTGGTAGATGCAAATGGCGAGTGGTTGCCTTTGGCAAACCTAAAAAATGTTTCCAGTGATATCGCCCCTACGGCTGGTCAAATGACGAGAGCGTTGGGTCTTGCCTTCGCCTCTAAATTATTCAGAAATGTAGAAGCCCTGCACGAATTAAAACATTTAAGCAACCAAGGAAATGAAATATGCTTTTGTACCATTGGCGATGCGTCTACCAGCGAAGGCCCTTTCTGGGAAACCATGAATGCTGCTGGTGTATTGCAGGTTCCTTTGGCTGTATTTGTTTGGGATGACGGGTATGGAATTTCTGTTCCCAAAAAATACCAGACCACCAAATCATCTATATCAGAAGCATTGTCAGGTTTACAAAAGGAAAATGACACCAATGGTATTGATATATACAGACTAAAAGGATGGGATTATGCAGGCATGTGTGAAGTGCTGGAGCATGCCATCCAGAAAATAAGAGATACCCATACACCCGCCTTGTTTCATGTGGAGGAATTGACTCAACCACAAGGACACTCCACTTCGGGTAGTCATGAACGGTATAAAAATTCAGATCGGTTGGCTTGGGAAAAAGAATGGGATGGTCTGAAACAAATGAGGAGCTGGCTGATCGAAAACCAGTTGGCATCAAAAGAAGAATTGACAGTCATTGAAACCCGCGCTGTTCAATCTGTTAAAGAGAGCAAGCAAGTGGCTTGGGAAAAATATGCAGCGCCGTTAAAGGAAATGGTGCAGGAAGCCGTGCATGTTTTGAGTCCCGCTGCTGAATTGCATCCTGAAATTCATTCATTGGTCAATGATTTGAAGGGATTGCGGGAACCCATGAGAAGAGACATCTTAAAGGCACTTGCCACCGCTGTACATGTGCTTAATCCTGCACATCCCGTTACTTCGACTATTCAGGCGCATTACCAATCGTTGAAAGACACCAGCGAAAAATTGTATGATGCGTATTTGTATAACGAAGGACCGGCTTCTGCTTTGCGCGTTCAAGCAATACCTGCAGATTACGAAGATCATTCTCCTGTGGTGAATGGATATGAGGTGTTGAATCAATATTTTGACCAACTTTTCACAGCTAATCCGAAAGTAGCAGCTTTTGGAGAAGACTTAGGGCACATCGGGGATGTGAACCAGGGATTCAGTGGACTTCAAGAAAAACATGGGATTCAGCGCATATTCGATACTGGTATTAGAGAGCTCACTATTATGGGTCAAGGAATCGGAATGGCGCTCAGAGGCTTGCGTCCGATTGCTGAAATTCAATACCTCGACTACTTGTTATATGGATTGCAACCGCTCAGCGATGACGTGGCCACTACACATTTTAGAACTGTCGGTCAGCAGAGTGTTCCGCTCATTGTGCGTACTAGGGGTCATCGGTTAGAAGGCATCTGGCACAGTGGTTCGCCGATGGGTATGATCGTGCATGCTTTGAGAGGGATGTATGTTTGTGTTCCTCGAAACATGACCCAGGCCGTTGGGATGTACAATACCTTGTTGCAAGGAAATGATCCTGGCCTGATCATAGAATGTTTGAATGGGTATCGCCTGAAAGAAAAATTACCCAACAATCTATTGTCTTTTACAGTCCCCTTGGGGATTCCTGAAATATTGAAGGAGGGTGAAGATATAACCCTGGTAAGTTATGGTTCAACCCTTCGGATTGTGCAGGAAGCCGCAGAACGTCTGCAGCAACAACGGATTTCTTGCGAGGTATTGGATGTGCAAACTTTATTGCCGTTTGACATTCACCAGGTGATTCGTCAGTCTTTGCAAAAAACCAATCGCATCTTATTCATCGATGAAGATGTACCCGGTGGTGCAGCAGCTTATATGTACAACAAGGTCATGGAAGAACAACAAGGATATCGCTTGTTGGATGTGGCTCCACGAACCTTGACGGCAAAAGCGCATAGACCCAGTTATGGCAGTGACGGAGACTATTTTTCAAAGCCCAATGTGGAAGATGTAATCAGGGTGGTGAAAGAAATGATGGCCGAATAATCATTCGGTTCCGATAGAAATTATTTCAAATTGTGGTACACTTTCTGAACGTCTTCGTCTTGTTCAAGTTTGTCCACCAACTTCAACACTTCTTGTCCAGCTTCTTCTCCCAATTCAACTGTGTTGACGGGTATCCTGGTTAATTCTGCGGTAACCACTTCTATTCCTTTTTCTTCGAGCGCCTTGCTCATGTTTCCAAACTCATTGAAGGCTGTACGAATAATGATGTTGCCTTCTGCATCTTCTCCGATTTCTTCCAAACCGAAATCAATCAACTCTAATTCCAGTTCCTCGGTATTTAGTCCGGCGTTTTTAATTTTAAACTCACCCATACGATTAAACGTAAAAGCAACACTTCCACTAGTTCCTAGTGTGCCATTCCCTTTGGTAAAATGCATGCGCACATTGGCTACGGTTCTTGTAGAATTATCAGTAGCTGTTTCCACCATGATGGCGACACCGTGCGGACCATATCCTTCATATACGATTTCATCGTAGTTGGTGGTGTCCTTGCCCATAGCTCTTTTAATGGCAGCTTCCACTCTGTCTTTGGGCATGTTGCAAGCCTTTGCATTGATATAGCATCTTCTGAGCGCAGGATTGTTATCGGGATCAGGACCCCCATTTTTCACTGCAATGGCAATTTCTTTTCCGATACGGGTAAAGTTTTTAGCCATTTTATCCCAGCGGGCAAACATGGCACTTTTTCTAACTTCGAATATCCTTCCCATGGTAGTTATTTTTAGGCTTGCAAATGTACGAAAATGATTTTTCAATCTTATTCCTCCCAATAGCGCTATACGGACATCGCTGTAATCCATGATTCCTTTATTATCTTCGTTTGATGGAACACTTGCTCGATTACCACCGTCTCTTACAGTTTTCAAAATCTGTTTTTTTGAAAATGGGATGCAGCGAAGTGGATGCATCTACTGCTGCCGATGCCTTGCTGAGCGCTGATGTAAGGGGAGTAGACAGTCATGGGGTAGCTAGGTTGAGTGGATATGTGCGTTTGTGGGAGGTAAAACGGGTAAATGCAACCCCTTTTATACGAGTGATTCATGAAACCCCCAGCACGGGTGTGGTGGATGGAGACAGTGGGCTGGGTTTGGTGGTGGCTCCTTTTGCCATGGAGCAAGCCATCCAAAAAGCCAGGCAAGTCGGTTCCGGATGGGTCAGTGTTCAAAACAGCAACCATTTTGGTATTGCAGGCCATCATGCTATGATGGCGCTTCCCCACGATATGATTGGCATTGCCATGACCAATGCATCGCCATTGGTGGCTCCGACTTTTTCCAAAGAAAAATTATTGGGAACCAACCCGATAGCAGTGGCCATTCCAGCGGGAATAGAACCCCCCTTTGTAGCAGACTTTGCTACCACCACTGCTGCCAATGGGAAATTAGAAATACTACAAAGGAAGAATCAGCCTGTTCCAGATGGTTGGGTCCAAACCGAGCAAGGACTCCCCAGCAGCAATGCGCACGAGCTAAAAGAGGGCGGGGCGCTATTGCCATTGGGAAGCGACCGAGAACACAGTAGTCATAAAGGCTATATGTTGGGTTCCATTGTCGATCTTTTTTCGGGGGTTTTGAGCGGCGCCAATTATGGTCCTTGGGTACCCCCATTTCCTGCCTACATACCCATGCCTGACCAAATGCCTGGCAAGGGGATCGGTCACTTTTTCGGTGCCATGCGGATAGATGCCTTCAGGCCCGCAGAGGCATTCAAAAAAGACATGGATCAATGGATTCGGCGGTTCCGATCCGCCATTCCGGTTGCTGGTCAACCTTCTGTATTGGTGCCCGGAGATCCAGAGCGGGAGATTGCTGCCCAGCGGATGCAAGAAGGAATCCCTGTGCTGGATGCAGTGTTGAAAGACCTGCAGTCCTTGGGGGATCGCTTCTCTTTAGCCCTCTAGAAAGGTCAATCCATCGTTGCTTTTTCGGTAAATCGATAAAAAATACAGCCTGCTGTATACTAAAATCATCCCGATGGTCGTTTTATAGATGGTTTTTCATAGGATATTGGATTAATACGGGCTGCGATTTCTATCATAGCCCCTTTTTTTTGCCCCTACCTCAACATTGGGCACAAAAAAGCCCCCAAGGGGGGCTTCTATATTGATAAAGAGAGTTATTCTTATACAATCAACATCGCATCGCCATAACTGAAGAAGCGGTATTTGTCTTTAATTGCTTTCTTATAAGCTTCGATGGTTAAATCATATCCAGCAAATGCACATGCCATG
>CANGBQ010000010.1 GCA_947451985.1 Chitinophagaceae bacterium
ATGTACCGCATGGGATTGATTTAAGAATGCAAAGGTACGGCTGTACCAATGATCTATTTGTAAAATTTTTGTCAGCAAAGAATGAGATCAAATTGTATTTTTACAAAGCAATGAAACCTGCTGCCTTGTCATTATTGTGTCTAGCCTTGTTGGCATATTCCTGCCAACCCGAATCCGAAAAGGTCAATGAACCATCTGATCCGCTCAAACCAACCGAAATCGAAATAACCCAAAACATTGCACAGCATCCCGACTCTTTTTTATTAAAAGAATCCCTGATTCAGTTTTATCGAGAAAACAACAATTATACAAAAGCCATTGCTTCCATCAATGCTATTATTGGTCAGGACGATAAAAATGCAAGGTGCTGGCACATTAAAGGCGTTTTGCATTTTGAAAACAATGATACCCTTCAAGCAATTAATGCTTTCGAGCGAGAACTCAGTCTAATACCCAATCCTGCTGCTATGGTTTCTTTGGGCACTTTATATGCAGAAACAAAGAATGAAAAATGCATCGCATTGGCAAATCTGCTCAGACAATATGATGGAAATAAATTCGCAAAAGAAGCAGCCTATATTCAAGGTACTTATTATAGTTCCATGAAGAACTATCCAATAGCGATTCTGCACTTTGACTCCTGCATCAATCTTGATTTTACATTCATGGAAGCCTATCGGGAAAAGGCCATTGCTTTGAATCATTTGAAACAATTCAAAGCAGCCATCGGGGTGCTCAAAAAAGCTGTTACCCTTCAAAACAACTACGCCGAAGGATACTATTATATGGGGTTGAACTACGAGGAGACAAAAGATACAAGTGCCGCTATGGATTGTTTTCAAAAAGCAGTGCTGTATGACCCATCTGATGAAGCCTCAGTGCTTGAATTAAAAAAACTACAGCCCTAAACGCTGGACTGCCAACCATTACAGAGAGTTAGAATTTCCTTCCAAATAATCAATTAACTTGCAATAAAAAAACAACACCATGGCTATCATAGCACCCTCTTTGCTTTCAGCGAATTTTCTTCAACTGCAAAAAGATTGCGAAATGCTGGATCGCAGCCAAGCAGATTGGTTCCACCTAGATGTAATGGATGGCCGATTCGTTCCCAACATCAGCTTCGGCCCCATGGTTGTTGAATTCATCCGAAACACTACAAAAAAGTGTTGCGATGTGCATTTGATGATTGAAGAACCTGAAAAATATGCAGAGGCATTCAAAAAGGCAGGAGCCGATAATTTAACGGTTCATTACGAAGCGTGCAGACACCTCCATAGGAATATTCAGCAAATCAAACAGCTAGGGATGAAAGCAGGCGTGGCCATCAATCCTCATACACCTGTAGACGTTTTGAAAGACATTTTGAAAGACATCGACCTGGTATGTGTGATGAGTGTAAACCCCGGTTTTGGTGGACAGTCATTTATTCCTCATACCATCCATAAAATAAAGCAATTGAAAGAAATGATCAATGAACAATTGCTGAATGTCCAAATTGAAATTGATGGAGGGGTCACATTGGACAATGCGCGCACCATTATTGATGCAGGTGCAGACATACTGGTGGCCGGCAATACCGTTTTTAAGTCAGCCAATCCTACTGCAACCATAGACGCTCTTAAATCCATCTAACTGAACATGAAAAAGGATAACCCATGCATAGTATGGTTCAATCTTCATGGGATTGCCCTGTTCCTTTTGATCGTTTTAGCCTCCAATACAATTGCCCAAAACAACCCTGCCTTCATTGAAGGAAGGATCAAAGATGAGAATGAAAAAGCCCTCTCCTTTTGCAGCGTCGTTGTTTTGGGAAGAAACACCGCCACCCAATCGGACAGCAACGGGTATTTCAAAATAAAAGTGCCTTCCAAAAAGGCTTTGGCCCTGGTGTTCACTTATCAAGGATATCAATCAGCCCAGCAAAATTTTTATTTGAACTCCGGTGAAACCATCTCTGTATTGATTCGGATGACTCCTTCCAAAAAATTGCTCGAAGAAGTGGTGGTCACTGACCAACAAGAGCGGACAGAAGCCGGCTTGATTAAAATCAATCCCAAAAATGCAGCTTCGATTCCCACTACCGCAGGTGGGGTGGAATCGATTATCAAAACATTGGTGGGAAGCAACAACGAATTGACATCACAATACGGTGTTCGAGGTGGCAATTATGATGAAAACATCATTTACATCAATGATGTAGAAGTATACCGACCTTATTTGGTCAGCAACGGACAACAGGAAGGGCTCAGCCTTATCAATCCTGCCTTGGTCAAAAATGCGCAGTTCTACACAGGAGGTTTTCAAGCTAAATATGGAGACAAAATGAGCAGCGTACTCGATATCCAATATAAGACGCCCAATCATTTAAAAGGCGCTGCGTACATCAGCTTGCTCGAACAAGGACTGCATCTTGAAAATAGTTTCAATAACAAAAGAGGAAGCTACTTGATTGGAATTAGAAACAAAAACAACCGAAACATTCTAAGCAATCAGCCTACTACAGGGTCTTATATTCCGTCTGCTGCCGATGTCCAGTCTTTGATAACCTATGCCATCAACAACAAGTGGCGTGTAGAATTGTTTGGAATATTTTCTGGATCAAGGTTTAATTATTATCCTGAATCTGTGAAGAAAACGTCCTCCGTTTTTTCTCCGCTGTACACTGCTAATCTTGGGCTGGACACTTATTTTGAAGGACAGGAGAACGACCAGTATGTTACGAATGTTGTCGCGGCAAGCATTGTTCATTCTCCCAGCCAACAACTGAAATTAAAATGGATGCTCAGTCATTTTGAAGACAAGGAGAAAGAGCACTATGACATCACAGGCAGTTATCTCTTTGGAGACAGAGATGCAGACAACACAAGTGGCACATTTGGCGAAATCATACATCCATTGGGTGCAGGCAGCTATCAACAATATGCCAGGAACCAATTGCGCATCAATGTATGGAATGCTACTCATAAAGGCAGCTTCAATACATCCAATCATTTTATTCAATGGGGCAATAGTATTGAGCATACTAAAATCAAAGACGAAATCAGGGAATTTGAATACCAGGATTCTGCAGGCTACTCTCTACCCCACCAACCTTCTGGTCTGGCAGTATACCATGCAGTGAACAGTGACGCTGCACTTTCTGTACTAAAATTCAGCGGGTATATCCAGGACAATATTCGATTGAATGCCGCTAAGAACGCTATTGCCCTGCAAGTCGGTTGTCGATACCAATACAATACGCTGAACAAAGAATTCATTGTCAGTCCAAGGGTTCAAGCCAGTTGGAAGCCGCTATGGAAAAAAGATGTAGTGTGGAGGATAGCTGCAGGCGTATACAACCAGCCGCCTTTTTACCGAGAACTTAGAAAATACGACGGGAGCCTTCAGACGAATCTTCTTTCGCAAAAAAGCTTACAAGTAGTAGCCGGAATGGACTATCAGTTTCAAACCGCCTCCAAAAGGCCTTTTAGATTGAGCACAGAATTGTATTATAAATCCATGCGGGATGTCATCCCTTATGATATCGACAATGTGAAGATTAAATATTTGGCAGGAAACAATGCCAAAGCATACGCAGCGGGTATTGACATCAGACTTTTTGGTGAGCTAGTTAAAGATGCTGAAAGCTGGATCAGCTTCGGACTGATGCAAACGAAAGAAAATCTCTCCAACGATTTTTATTACGATTATACCAATGCGGCAGGAGAAATCATTACTGCAGCATCTGCCGATCAAACAGCAACAGACAGCATTAAGAATGATGTTGGATATGTTCGCAGGCCCGCCGATCGATTGTTTACCGTTGGTTTATTTCTACAGGACTACCTGGCCACCAATAAAAATTTCAAAGTTCACCTCAACATGTTGTATGGTAGCAATATGCCCTACAATATTCCCAACAGCGCTAAATACAGAAATGGGCTGATCATAGACCCCTACATACGGGTAGATATAGGATTTAGTGCTTTGCTGCTAGGGGAAGATTCGTATCGAAGAAGCCACAGCCCTTTTAGAAACCTGGACAATGTTTGGTTAAGCCTGGAAGTGTTCAACCTGATCAATAAGGCCAATACGATTTCTTATCAATTGATCAAGGATTACAGCAACTCCACGTATGCCATTCCCAACAAACTCACTCCCAGACTGCTCAATCTGAAATTGATTGCCTCTTTTTAGCTCAGACAGCATACAATACCTCTGCAACAATTGTTAATTAATACTCGGTCACTTTTCCACTAACCCGGCATGAATGTTGATAATTAATTGGATGATATAATTCACCGGATGAATTATATTTGGATACAAACGTTTGGAATTCGCTCATTCATATCTTATCACCTAAGTTGCCTTTTTTGAAACAAAACTGGGCAATTAAAACCAAAAGCCTTGACAGACACTATCATCAACCTCGAAACCGTAAACCCCATTGAGTTTTTCGGCGTCAACAACGGCAAATTAGATATCCTTAAAAAGAAATTCCCTCTCTTAAAAATCCTCAGTCGCGGCACACAAATCAAACTCAGTGGTGCCCCCGAGCAAATTGAAGAAGCAAAAGAAAAGATTACCCTACTCATTCAATACCTGCAACGAAATGGTCAAATGAGTGAAAATTACCTTGAGCAAATCCTGGGTGGGGACGATGAAAAAACCCTGGATAATTTTATGGACCGCAATCCCAATGACGTATTGGTATTCGGACCCAACGGCAAAACAGTACGCGCCCGTACAGCGAATCAAAAAATGCTGGTGCAGGCTTGCGATAAAAATGACATCGTATTCGCTATCGGACCTGCAGGAACTGGTAAAACATACACCGCTGTTGCCTTAGCGGTTAGAGCTTTGAAAAATAAATTGGTTAAAAAAATTATATTAACCCGTCCTGCGGTGGAAGCTGGTGAAAGCCTGGGATTTTTACCTGGTGACCTTAAGGAAAAAATTGATCCATACTTAAGGCCCTTATACGATGCGTTAGATGACATGATTCCTGCTGACAAGCTGGGCTACTACATGAGCACTCGTACCATTGAAATTGCGCCCCTGGCTTACATGAGGGGTAGAACCTTGGACAATGCCTTTATTATTTTGGATGAAGCTCAAAATACCAATGACCTTCAGATCAAAATGTTTTTAACCCGGATTGGGCCCAACGCCAAAGCCATCATCACCGGCGATCCTACACAGATTGATTTGCCTAAAAATCAGCAAAGTGGATTGTTCAGGGCCACCAAGGTGCTCAAAAACATTGAAGGGATTTCCCATATAGAATTGGATGAAGAAGATGTGGTAAGGCACCGATTGGTCAAATCAATCATCAAAGCTTACAACAAAGACGATGAACAAAACATGAAAGCAAGCGAAAGAAAATAAGATACCATAGCATCCAAACCAGAAAGCAGCCCAACGGCTGCTTTCTTAATTTTAACCATTGAAATAGGCCGAATAATGCTACATTTGAAATACATATCTAAGAAACTTATATCTTTTTATATGACTCGTTTTAGTTTATTGATTTTATCTGTTGTCCTCTTGCTTTCAGCCTGCACCAACCATTCAACTGAAAGACCCCAAACAGCCATAGAGACTGGCAGATCCTTTATTCGCACCTGTCTGGATGGAGAATTTGAACAAGCAGAAAAACTACTCGCCAAGGACAGTCAAAATATTCAACTATTCGGTTCTTTTAAAGAATATTACCATCGAATGTCGGATGAGCAAAAAAAGAAATACAAGCAGGCCGACTATCAGATTAATAAATACGCAGACCTCAATGATTCCACCACCATCATCAATTATTCAAACGATTACATGAATAAACCGATGGAAATAAAAATCATTCGACAAGCCAACGAGTGGAGTGTAGATTTTAAATACACCTATTCAGGCAACTTACCAATTGATTGATTATGTTCAAGAGTTTTGTTTTAGTAGGCATCGGAGGCTTTATCGGTTCAGCAGCAAGATTTGCTGTGTCATTTTTTATTAAGAGCCCTACTCCACTTCCATTGGCCACTTTATTGGTAAACATCATCGGTAGTTGTATCATTGGCATGGTAATGGGCTGGAGTGTACAAAATCATCCACTACATCAGGACTGGAAACTCTTTTTAGCATCCGGGCTGTGTGGTGGATTCACTACCTTTTCTGCTTTCAGCATGGAAAACATCCAGTTGATGCAAGAGGGTAAAATAGGGCTTTGCCTGCTGTATATAGCATTGAGTGTGGTGTTGGGCATTGCAGCGGCTTGGATGGGTTTCAGAATCACGAGTTAATCGACCATAAAAAACACAATATGTTTGTTCTTCACCCCTGGCATGGCGCTTCTTATGGATCGAAAGCTCCTGAAAAGGTGAATGCTTTGATTGAAATTGCTGCGGGCAGTCAATGCAAATATGAGATAGACAAAGAAACCGGTCTTTTGAAGCTGGACAGGGTCATTTATTCTTCTTTCCACTATCCTGTCAACTATGGATTTATTCCCAAAACCTTAGGCGAAGATGGTGATCCATTGGACATATTGGTTATCTGCAGCCAAAGTATTCAGCCTTTATGTCTCGTAGAAGCCCAGGTGATTGGAAACATGCAAATGATAGACAGCGGGGAACAAGACGATAAAATCATTGCAGTGGCGGCCAACGACCCAAGCGTCAATCACATTGATTCTATTGAAAGCCTGCCTGATCATTTCAAGGCTGTGCTAAAAAACTATTTCGAACAATATAAAGTACTAGAAAATAAAAAGGTAGTTATCGACCAATTTCAAAACACCGAAACTGCCAAAATGGTGATTAATAAAGCCATTCAACGATATCAGGTTAAATATCTTGACAATGGACAACAATAAAAAAAATCGTATGGAGCAACATTTGATTACACTTATTATCATAGGTGTTTCTGCCGGTATTCTCGGAGGAATGGTGGGAGTGGGCGGCGGAATCATCATCGTACCTGCATTGGTCTACTTTGTAGGATTTTCGCAATTGAACGCGCAAGGCACTTCATTGGCATTGCTCGTTCTGCCCGTAGGCATTTTAGGAGCCTTTCAGTATTATCAACAAGGCCATGTTGATTTGCGGGTCGTATTGATTCTGGCACTGGGATTCGTTGTTGGAAGCTTGATTGGCAGCAAAATATCCTTGCATATGCCACAAGAAATACTAAAGAAGGTTTTTGCCGTCTTTATGATCTTGATTGCCGTAAAAATGTTGTTCCTAGACAAAAAAGGAAAGCAATCGAATACAGATGATCAACAAAAAGCAGCTGCTGTTCATCATCCGTAAAGTCAATCGATTTACTGAATCAGCTATTATGGATTTTATACTGGTGGTGCATCTATTCATGAAAGTACTCTTTTGAATTCCCGGACATACCATACAGAAGACGATCAAAACCTATTAGACCTCTATTATAGAACAGGCGACAATGAGGTACTGGGTATTTTACTCCAACGATATACCATGCTATTGCTAGGGGTTTGCATGAAATACTTGAAAGTAGAAGCAGATGCAAAGGATGCTGTTCAACAAGTGATAGTAAAAGTAATTGAATCACTTCCCAAATACAAGGTCACCTTCTTCAAAAGCTGGTTGTATATGGTAGCCAAAAATCATTGCTTGATGCAATTGCGAAATCAAAAGCATGCTGTATTGACAATGCCAGAAGACCTATCAGATGAGGCGATCAATGAATCTGATTACTTTGAACAATTGATGGTCAAAGAAAGAAACTTGGACACACTTACCGAAAGCATGCTGCTTTTGAATCAGGCTCAACAATCATGCATCAGGTTATTTTATTTTGACAAAAAAAGTTACCAGGAAATCTGTGAGACAACCGGCTTTTCCATCCTTCAAGTGAAAAGCTATATTCAAAATGGAAAGCGCAATCTTAAAATCATGTTAGAAAGGAGGCAACAAAATGGAGCATAAAAAAGCTATATCATCGAACGAGCGTCCTGTAAATCAAGAAAAATTAATTGAATACTTGGAGGGATCCTTGTCCGCTCTGGAGAGACAGCACATCGAAAAACAATTGGAGGAGGATGAATTTTTGAATGATGCAATGGAGGGTTTGCATCAAATAACAGACTCGCAACAAATCAAACAGGTAGTAAATGACCTGAATCGTTCTATCCAAAAACAAATAACCACCCAACAACGCAAAAAAAACAAACAACCCATCTTCTCCCTATACTGGGTTTATATCGCAATCATACTGTTGATAATTTTAATATTGTCAGCCTACCTCATCCTATCGCAAACAATATCGATGAAATAAATAAGGCCCTCCAAAAGGAAGGCCTTAAATAAGTTTAGATTGCAATATACAATCTAGCTTAGCTTACTTCTTAGCAGCAGTGTCAACTGTTGCAGCAGCAGCAGCTGTATCAACAGCAGGAGCAGCAGCAGTAGTATCAACAGTTGCAGCAGCAGTAGTGTCTACAGTTTCAGTAGTAGCTTCAGCAGATTTGTCTCCGTTGCAAGAAACCATCAATGCAGCGATAGCAGCAATAGCAAGAAATTTTTTCATTTTGTTGGGTTTTAAGTTTGGTGGCAAAAATATAGTGAATATCGATAATAACAAATTTTTTAGGGGAAAAAATAAAAAAAGTGATCAAAAAAGTGGCAGAAAACACTAAATACGAGCCAGTTATGCCATTTTGCCTTACTTTTTCCTAAAAAACAACCGAACAGGGACCCCTGTAAAGTCAAAATGCTCCCTGAGTTGGTTTTCGAGATAATTTCTATATGGACCTTTGACATCGTCTGGATAATTACAGAAAAAGGCAAAACTGGGAGTGTGGGTGGGCAACTGGGTAACGTATTTGATTTTAATGGCATTGCCCCTGACCACGGGAGGATGGTATTGTTCCACGGCTTTCAACATGACGTCATTCAATTTGGAAGTAGCCACTTTTCTATGCTTGTTTTCAAAAACCCTCAGGGCTTCTTCTATTGATTTAAAAATTCTTTGTTTTTCCGTTACAGAAATAAACACAATGGGAACATTGTTGAAAGGAGCCAATCTTTGTTTTAATTCCTTTTCATAGTCCCTAGACGTATTGGTTTCCTTCTCAATCAGGTCCCATTTATTGACCAATACTACTATCCCCTTTCCTTTTTTAACGGCCAAGGCAAAAATAGCAAGGTCCTGCGCTGCAATTCCTTTTCCCGCATCCAACAACAACAGACAGACATCTGCCTCGTCCATCGCTTTAATAGCCCTGATGACAGAATAAAATTCAAGGTCTTCGTTTACTTTATTTTTTCTTCTTAAACCCGCGGTGTCAATCAGAATAAAATCTTTATTAAATAGATTGTATCGGGTGTGAATGGTATCCCTGGTCGTACCAGCAATGTCACTGACAATGGTTCTTTCCTTGCCAATCAGTGCATTTAACAATGAAGACTTTCCAACATTTGGCTGTCCTATGATCGCAAACTTGGGAATCGCATTGTCTTCTTCTGCTATTACTACATCTGGAGGTATTAAGGCTATAACCGCGTCCAACAAATCACCGGTACCACTTCCGCTAATAGAAGAAAGGAAAAAAATATGCTCAAATCCAAGACTATAAAATTCACTGGCTTCAATAAGTCTTTCGTGATTGTCCACTTTGTTCACCACCAAAAAAACAGGCTTGTGGCTTCTGCGCAACAACGTGGCCATCGATTCATCCAGATTGGTAACGCCTGTTGCTGCATCCACCATGAAAATAATGGCGTTTGCTTCTTCAATGGCTATGTGCACTTGCTTGGCTATTTCCTGTTCAAACACATCATCACTTTTGGGCACAAATCCACCGGTATCAATCAAATTGAAAGACTTGCCAGCCCATTCGGCCACTCCGTACTGGCGATCCCTGGTTACGCCACTCACATCGTCGACGATGGCTTTTCTTTGCTCCAACAATCTATTGAAGAAAGTACTCTTCCCTACGTTAGGCCTTCCGGTTATGGCTACTGTGAAACTCATTATTACAGATTGAGGTTGTTTTCTTGATTAATATCCGTATTCTTTTAAATACAATTCGTTGTCTCTCCATTTGGGCCTCACTTTTACAAACAGCTCTAAAAATACTTTGCTGTCTATAAAAGCCTCAATATCCTTCCTGGCCAACGTGCCGAGTTTTTTAATCATTGACCCGCCTTCTCCTAGGATGATTCCTTTCTGGGTTTCTCTTTGAACAATGATATCCGCACCTATTTTGATCAAAGTGTTTTTCTCCTTGAATTCCTGTACCAGCACAGTGGCATGATAGGGCAATTCTTCATGATACAATTCAAATATTTTTTCACGGATGATTTCTCCCACAAAAAATTTAGTGGGCAAATCACTTAAATCATCGCCCTCAAAAAAAGGAGCTCCTTCTGGGAGATAAAATAAAATACGTTCAATCAATGTATCCAATCCTTTTTTTTGCAAAGCAGAAATTACCAATACTTCTTTCACATAAGACTGTTGTTCGAAAAAAGCAACCAAGGCTTGCAAGGCAACGTCTTCTTTAATGGTATCTGACTTATTGATAACCAGAAGAGCAGGCGCTTTCAAATGCAGCGATGCAAAAACTTCATGACATTCCTCTTTGTTGTCTCTTGCATCCATGATCAACAACGCCACATCCGCATCCTCCAAACTTCCCTTAACCGCCTGCATCATTTTTTCGTGCAACTTATATTTGGGATCAATAATGCCTGGCGTATCGGAAAAAATGATTTGATAGTCGTCCTGACTCAGGATGGCTTTGATGCGATGTCGGGTGGTTTGCACTTTATGAGACACAATAGCCATCTTCTCCCCCATCAATGCATTGAGCAAGGTGCTTTTTCCCGCATTGGGCTTTCCAAATATGTTCACGAAACCTGTTTTCATAAAAAAGCCGTGGCTATGGCCACGGCAAAGCTATCTTATTTTGGCTAATTATTGCCGGGTAAATGTTACGAGCAAGTATTCGCCAGTGGTGGTTCCTTTTTTGGTTGCATTCATTGAAATACAATTGAAATTAGAAATCGTGTAGGAATTGGCCGAATCAAATATCAATTGTACACCTAAGATTTTCCATTTGCCTACATAGCTGTCGGGTGGCGAACAAAAGGTACCCAAGTCGTTATAATGATAAGTACTGTCACTGGAAAAAACATAAATGTCATCCTTTTTGCAGGGAGCAGAATTGGCGTACACATCTACTTCATTGGCCTGTGCATTTTCTTTGTACTTCATAGCCGTAATTTTCCAAGAACCAATCAAATTGTCCTTGGTCAAGCCGCAACTGACACTGGGCGCTTCCGAAGAGCAACCCATCAAAAATAAAACGAATCCGAGGGTAATGGTTTTATACATATAATACATTTTTAATAATACTGCAAGTTTAATGCCCACGAAGAAGGATTGAAATGATGGGGATTGGACAAGTGAATGACAGGTGTAATCGCTACAGAGCACAATGAGGGGGAATTAAAAAAGGCCTGCGATGCAGGCCTTTTGGTTGCGAAGAGAAGGATCGAACTTCTGACCTTCGGGTTATGAGCCCGACGAGCTACCGCTGCTCTACTTCGCACCACAAAAGTAATGGTTTATGCCATTGTAACCAAAAGATTAATTTTCTACATACCTTTGTCATGAAATAGATCTTTTTACACATTGCTACCATTCCGGGGTGCTTTCTGACCGAAGGCTGAGATAATACCCGTTTACCTGATCAGGATAATGCCTGCGAAGGGAGTTGCTTCTTTTATCGAAGCTGATTGTTTGTTTGAACCGCTCCGGATTTGACTAGCGCAACCATTTAAAAATGAAACAGTACATTTTAGTGTGCATGTTATTGCTATGTTCTTTTTGGGCAAAGACTCAACGCATGGATGCATCATTGGACACCACCACCCTACAAGGAATCGAAATCAAAGCGATTCGAGCCAATGAGTCTTCGCCCATTGCTAAAACCAACTTGGGTAAAAAGGATATTCAAAAAAACAATATAGGACAAGACCTTCCCTTCATATTGGACCAAACCCCTTCTGTTCAAGTAAATTCAGATGCAGGAAATGGCATCGGATATACAGGCATTCGTATCCGAGGCATTGATGCCACTCGTGTCAATGTGACCATCAATGGCATCCCTTATAATGATGCAGAAAGTCAAGGCACTTATTTTGTAGATCTTCCGGATATTGCCGCTTCCAGTGGTTCTATCCAAATTCAACGGGGTATTGGCAGCTCTTCAAATGGAGCGGGTGCTTTTGGCGGATCCATTCATATCAACACCAACGAAATCAATCCCAAACCCTCCCTCCAGTTCAACAACAATACCGGAAGTTTTCAATCTTTCCGAAACACCTTACAGTACAATAGTGGATTGCTCAATAATCATTTTGTGTTTACCGGAAGAATCAGCCAAGTGAGCAGCAATGGTTACGTTGATCGGGCCACTACCCGACTGGGTGCTGCTTATGCGGGTATGGCTTGGGTTCATCATAAAACTTCTTTGCAACTGAATGTGTTTTCTGGTAAAGAAAAAACATATGCCGCTTGGTTTGGCATCAACCAGGCTACTTTAGATTCAAACAGACAATACAATCCCGCAGGCACTGAAAAGCCCGGCGAGCCTTATGACAATGAAACAGACAATTATACCCAATCTCATGTGCAGTTTTTCTGTAATCAACAAATCAACCAACGCTGGAAATCAAGCATGGCTTTGTTTCTAACCAGGGGAAAAGGCTATTACGAACAATACAAAGCCTACCAAAGTTTTGCTGCTTATGGTTTGCCTAATTATTTTAATGGTACAGATTCTGTATATGAATCAGATTTAATCAGACAACTTTGGCTGGATAATTATTTTTATGGTTCTGTTTTTTCCCTTCAATACAATCAGGCAAAAACCAATATAATCATTGGAGGAAGCCTGACCAATTACGATGGCCATCATTTTGGCGAAGTAATTGGCATACCAATGCTGCCCGCGTTGACACATCCGCATCGATGGTATAATCTGGTAGCCGACAAGAACGATTATAGCTTGTACGCCAAATGGACACAACAACTCCATTCACATTGGCAAACCTATGTGGACATGCAGATCCGAAAAGTTGATTACCGAATTGATGGATTTAGAGACAATCCTCAACTTCTTATTAATAACAATTATACATTCTTCAATCCCAAAATTGGTGTTACCTATACGAAGGGACGACATCAGTTTTTTTGTTCGTATGCCAAAGCCAGCAAAGAACCCAACAGAGATGATTTCGAAGCAAGCAATGATCAACAACCAAAACCTGAAACCTTGCATGATGTCGAAATCGGATTCAATCAACAATATGCTACTGGCGCCTGGAATATCAATGCTTATGGTATGTTTTATAAAAACCAATTGGTATTATCCGGAAAAATCAATGATGTTTTTGCATACACTCGAACCAATATTAAAAACAGCTACCGGATTGGAATTGAATTACAGGGTAGTAAAAAAATTCTTCCAGATATAGAATTGAAAGGAAATGTTACGCTGAGCAGCAATAAAGTATTGAACTTCAGCGAATACATCGATAATTACGACAGCGGTATTCAAACTTCGGTGTTTCACAAAAATGCTGACATTTCTTTTTCGCCCGCTGTTATTGCTTCAGGGACGATTTCGTTCAAGCCATGCAAACACCTAGAACTTAGCCTGGTAAATAAATACGTCAGTGATCAATACTTAGACAATACTTCCAATAAGGCCAGAAGATTGAGTGGATATTTTACACAACATGCAAGAATAGAATACACCAGTCAGTTAAAAAAGAATGGTTCTATTTCTCTGTTTGTTCAAGGAAATAATCTTTGGTCTGCACACTATGCATCCAATGGATATACTTTTAGCTATGTTTATGGAGGATATTTTACCACGGAAAATTATTACTACCCGATGGCACTGTTCAACCTCATGACAGGCATTGGAATCAACCTATAGAAAAGTCACAGCTATTATTGTCTAGGAAAAAGACTTTCCCAGGCCATCATACCTCCGGACAAGTTCTTCACAGATTGAAAACCCATGGATTCGAGCATCATGGCTGCCTGCATGCTTCGTTGGCCACTTCTGCAATAACAGATGATTTCATTTTCTTTGAGTGATTCAATGCTATCCACTTGCAGCGAAAGAATAGCTGACAAAGGCAGTAAAGTGCCGCCAATATTAAAGACCGCATGTTCATCGGGCTGTCTAACATCAATTAAATGAAGAATTTCTCCTGCATCCATTCGTTGCTTCAACTCGCTGGGCTGTATGATTTCCATGATTGATTATTTTTTGGGCAAAATAGTGGTAGTATCTCTTGGTACTTTCATTTCGGGTGCCACCCATAAATCCATTAGCTGACCCGATTGAATGTAAACTGGCTCATTGAGTTCATCGAGCCTGGGAGGACTTTGTTTCCAAATAAATGCATTCAACGTATCTTGGGTTCCTGGATCGGGAACAATGGCGCCCACCAATATACCTGCCTCTTCGAGCATGGTTTTGGCTTCGGCATAGGTTAGCCCTACCAAATTGGGTACCAATATTTTTTCATTCTTCAACCCATCACCAATCACCAGATCGATTGGACTACCCCATGGCAGCTTGGTTCCCCCATCAATGTGCTGGCCTTTATACAACTGATCCAACACGGATCCTTTCATGAAATCGGGGCGAAAAACAGTGTCACCCAAAATCAAGTGACTACGTCTCAAAACTTCCATTGCAAAATTGAAGGTTTTACCTTCGAGGGAAGGCATGTCAATTAAGGGCAAGGTGTTTCGGTTCACTGTTAACTGAACGGTTCGGTTGATTTTAACAGTGCTATTGGGATCAGGCAGCTGCTTCAATACGATACCCTTTTTAGCAGTATCGGTATATACAGAATCTTGAATAACCACGTCAAAACCTTTCTCCTCTAATACTTTGATGGCCTCCTTAGTAGGGATACCCACCACTGATGGAACAGTTAGGTATTGACCATGATGGGTAATAGAGCCCAATAATTGCAGCAGGGAGAATAACACCACAAACACCAACAAAAGCGCAACGGCAATATTCATCCACAAGGGCCTACTGGTAATAAATTTAAACACGAATGATTTATTTTATTTCAATATTATGATACAAACTTACTGAAAGCATTCTGCTAACAGGGCAGAATAAAATTCTTTCAAGGACCAGCCCATGGCTTTTACCTGTTGTGGCACAATGCTGGCAGCACTTTGTCCAGGGACTGTATTGATTTCTAACAAGTATGGTTTTTGAGCAGATTCATTAAAAATAAAATCAATCCTTACAACTCCGTTGCAATTGAAAACACGGTAGGCTTTCACTGCTTCTGCTCTTATCTTATCGGCAATATCTGTTGCCACATTGGCGGGAGTAACCTCCTGACTGGCACCTTCGTATTTCGCTTGAAAATCGAAAAACTCGTTTTGCGAAATAATTTCTGTAACGGGAAGAGTAATGATCTCTCCTTTGGTTTTGAAAACACCTATCGTAAATTCTCTTCCACTGATGCATTCTTCCACCAACACCTGATCGTCTTCTGCAAATGCCTTATCCAAAGCTTCATCTAAGTCGGCTGCTTCTTTTACTTTACTGATACCGAGGCTGCTGCCACCATTGTTGGGCTTTACAAACAAAGGCAATTGAAGCTGCTGCAATATCTCTGAAGCCGGCAATGGATTCTTTTTAAACAAATGAACCGATTTTGCCACTGGAATACCAGCAAAAGCTGCTACCGCAACCGTGTATCTTTTGTTAAAGGTCAATGCTGAGGTGGCTGCATCGCAAGAAGTATAAGGGATATGTAGGCAATCAAAATATCCCTGTAATTTGCCGTCCTCCCCCGGTGTGCCATGCAAACCAATTAAGACGGCATCAAATGTAATTTTTGTGCCGGCAAGCGAAATAGAAAAATCATTTTTGTCAACCGGCAGGCGTTCGCCTTGTTCATTTTCATAAAACCAACCCGAAGGATGAATATCAATCAAATAGCAATTCCACTTTTCTTTATCAATGTTTTCGAAAATCGTCTTTGCAGACTTGTATGAAATAACAGATTCACCAGAGTATCCTCCCGTAACCAATGCAATGTTTTTCTTCATGTGTAAAAGGCGAAATTTAGACAAAGAAACAAAAAATGTCGTATATCTAGCAGATGAAAAAGCTATTGTTCTATGCCTTCGTTTTGACTTTCAAGCAATAGTTTCCAGTTCCCATCAGATTGTTTTTTCCAAACACTTGCATACGATCCAAAGAGTACTGAATCATCCACTATTGAACGCAAGGCATACATGCCATAGGTATATCCCAATTCGCCCGATTCGCTGACTTCTGCATGTTGTGGATTCCAAGATAATTTATAACCTGAGTCGTCCTGCTGAATTAAATAATCAATCGCACTTGCTCCCACCATGGGCAAATGATTGGAACGAATGAGCACCCCATTGCTGTCCAAGTATTCAATAAAAGCATCTCTCATGCCTTTGGATTCACACAGCGCAGAAAAAGCTTTGTCTGCCTTGATGAGTGAAAGATGGGCCATCGGATCGTTGGCAGGCACTGGGCTGTTTTTATCAGAACAACCAATCAGTAAAACAAATGAAAAAAAACAAAAAGACAGCAATTTCATCTGCAAAACAATTTGATTACAAATACGATGATAGCCAAGTATTGGCCAGTTTTTGAAAGTTACGTTAAAAAATAAAGCGGTGACAGGATTTTTCCGCACCGCTTTGAACTAATGTGTTAGATATGCTAACTTCTATAAATGTAGCTTTTCTTTTTTGGCCATGAGGGCTTCTACCGTTTCGCGATACAATTCGTCGGGCACACAGCAGTCCACTGGACAAACAGCCGCGCACTGAGGCTCTTCATGAAAACCCTGGCATTCGGTGCATTTGTTGGGAGCAATGTAATAAGTATCGTTGCTAACAGGACTGTTTCGGTGATCTGCATCAATGGCAGTGCCATCCATCAGTGTAAAACTTCCTTTCACAGCCGTTCCATCGGCAATCGCCCATTCAACGCCTCCTTCATAAATCGCATTATTGGGACATTCGGGTTCACAGGCCCCACAATTAATACATTCGTCTGTAATCTTTATAGCCATCTATCGTAATTTTGGTGTAAAGTAATAATAACAATATGAATTTACAAAATCGGATTGATATACTGGCGGCATTGGGTGAATATCTTTCCAAAAACGATGCTGTATGGCAGGAGGCAAAAAGGCAAGCCCAGGCAAAAAATCCATGGTTTACAGAAAACTTTATAGAAGCAGCTGTCAACAATATTGTTGAACATTACTTATCTGTCGAAAAACTACAGTTTTGGGTGGCTCAATATACCCTCAAGGACCGACAAATTCCCAAGAAGGTCGGTATTGTCATGGCCGGCAATATTCCGCTGGTAGGCTTTCATGATTTTCTTACCGTCTTTATATCTGGTCATCAACAGCATATTAAGTTATCCAGTAAAGATGACGTATTGCTCGCCCATTTGGTATCCTTCCTTCATCAAACTTTTCCCGAAACTCAACATCAAATTATCCTACTAGACAATTTGAAGGGATGTGATGCTTATATCACCACTGGCGGCAACCAATCGGCCAATTATTTTGAATATTATTTTTCTCAATATCCGAGTATCATCCGCAGAAACAAGACTTCGGTTGCGGTATTGACAGGAGAAGAAAGCAATCAAGAATTGAAAAAGTTAGCTGAAGACATTCATCTGTATTTTGGGTTAGGATGCAGAAATGTTACCAAGATATATGTCCCCAATGGATATGATTTCCTTCCGTTGTTGCAATCATTTGAAGCGTTCAAATATTTTAGAGACTTCCAAAAATATTCCAATAATTACGACTACCAGCTTTCCTTGGCACTGCTCAATCATCAGTATTACATGACCAATGAAAACACCCTGCTGATCGAAAACCCAAGCATATTTTCGCCCATTGGAGTGCTTCATTATGAATACTACGAGAGTCTAACAACGGTCATGGCTTCTTTGCAAGAAAACCAAGACATACAATGCATTGTTGGGAAAGAGGGCATTCCTTTCGGAGAAGCACAATCTCCTTCATTAGACGCTTATGCCGATGGGGTGGACACCCTGGCTTTTTTGTTGACGATTTAACATGCCAATCCCCTGCTGCTTTAATGAATTGTTAAAGATGACAGATGGGATTTACAAAATGTCAGTCTGTTGTTATTTTGCATGGAAGGCATAATTTTTGATCTTATGCCTCTATATCCAAGAATTAAAATTGTAGCACCATGAATGTAAAAAATCTATTTGGAACCATTGCCATCAGCGCCCTCACAAGCTTTTTGGTTGTATGGGGTTATGGCAGTTTTATCAAAACACAGAACAGTTATGCCGGACAAGAATCTGGCACCGTGCCTTCCAATTACAAATTGACGGGATTATTGAATGGAGGTACTCCTGCGGGATCAGTCGATTTCATTCAGCCTGCTGCAGCAGCAACGCCTGCGGTGGTTCACATCAAGACCAAAACAAACGCTAAACAAGTAACCAATAATCTGCCCCGGATGCGTCAGAGTCCGTTCAGCGACTTCTTTGACGATGATCTGTTCAATCAGTTTTTTGGTGGCGGAAGAATGAATGTCATCCCTGAACAAAAAGCTTCTGGCTCGGGTGTATTAATCAGCGACGACGGATTCATTGTCACCAACAACCATGTGGTGGAAAATGCAGATGAAATCAATGTAACCTTAAACAACAAACGTACCTATAAAGCAAAAGTCATTGGTACAGACCCAGCCTATGATTTGGCTGTCATCAAAATAGAAGCTACCGGACTACCTTATTTGCTCTACGGAAACTCAGATGCCGTTAAAATTGGACAGTGGGTGTTGGCCATTGGTTATCCATTGAACCTGGAAGCCACTGTTACGGCCGGCATTGTGAGTGCCAAAGCCAGAAGCCTAGGCTTGAACAAAGACAAGACGGGCAATGCAGCAGGTGCGGTAGAATCTTTCATTCAAACCGATGCAGCGGTTAATATGGGCAACAGCGGTGGCGCCTTGGTGGACGCTGACGGCAAATTGATTGGTATCAATTCTGCTATTGCTTCCCCTACAGGATATTACTCAGGCTATTCTTATGCCATCCCTGTCAATATTGCGAAAAAAGTAGTAGATGATATCATCCAATTTGGTTCTGTACAAAGAGGTTATTTGGGCATTCAGTTTGCCAGCGCTGCAGATATGAGCGACGACCAAAAAAAGAAAGCCGGTATTCCCACAGGTGCTTTTGATGGCATTTATGCCACCGATGTACAATCAGACGGAGGCGCTTATGCAGCAGGTATCCGAAAAGGAGACCGCATTGACAAAGTAAATGGCGTTTCTGTATCCAGTGGAGGTGAATTGCAAGAACAAGTAAGCCGCTACAAACCGGGTGATAAAATTCCAGTGGCTGTAAACAGAGACGGAAAAAACCTCAACTTTACGGTCACCTTGAAAAACAAAGCAGGCAATTACGATATCGTAAAAAGTGAAACCGAACTGGATAAATTAGGCGCCGACTTTGTGACACTGGATGTCAAAAAATCGAAAGAATACGGTGTTTCTGGAGGCGTGGTGGTGAAAAAAATAAATGATGGTGCGCTCAATGATCAAACCAGAATGAAAGATGGCTTCATCATCTTGAAAGCAAATGATAAACCTGTTAAATCGGTGGATGAATTTAAATCCATCATTCAATCTGAAAAAAATATTACCATCAGCGGTTTCTATCCCGGATATGATGGATTGTACGAATATCCCATCACATTAGAATAACAAACCCATTACGATTGTAAAAAGCCCTGCAACTGCAGGGCTTTTTTTATTAATAAAATTGCATTAAATCGACTCTAGCACCCAATAATCACCGGGCTGCATGTTGCAATGAAAGCCGGGACCCATGAGGTGGTTCTGTCCACTGAAGATCTCTTTGTATGTACCTGCAGGAAAATCATCGCCCATCCTGACTTCAGAATAGGCAGGGTTTAACTGCAACAAAATAATGACACTGCCCTTCCCTTCGCCTCTTTGGTAAGCAAGCACTTGGTCGTTTACAGTCAGCCACTTGCAAACAGCAAAATGGCAAATGTTTTTGTGCAAACGAATCAAGGTGCTGTAAAAATCGGTTAGCATTGGAGGATTGCGCCAGTCAAGCTGATCTTTATCAAAAAACTGAAGTCTTTTGTAATGGGGAATTTCCTGGCCATTATACATCAAAGGAACAGCATCCATAAATGTAAAACTGAATACCGCCATCGCTTTTGCATAGACTCCATACTTTTCATATTCAGTACCGTTCCAGCTGTTTTCATCATGATTGGCCGTGAAAAACAATTGAAGGGCTTTGGGCGGATGACCATTGGATTGGTCTTTCAAACATGATATTAAAGAATGTATTCCCAACTGATTTTTGCATACTGCTTCCGATTGATGCATCCATTTCCAAGCGTAGATGATGTCAAAAGCCTCGTAATAGGAAACATCTTCCGTTTCAGCTAACCAGATTAAATTGGGCTTAAGGGATTCAGTTTGATTTCTAGCTTTTAACCAGAATCGAAGGGGTGTCAAATGGGCCAAATCGGCACGGAAGCCATCAATGTCAAATTCCTTTACCCAATAACACATCGCTTCCCGAAGGGCATCATGCGCTGATTCTTGCTGATGGTTAATTTGAATCACATCCGACCAATCATAGGGCGATAAAAAACGTCCTTGGTCATCGCGCAGAAAATATTCAGGATGATCCTGGGTCCATACATTGTCCCATGCAGCATGATTGGCTACCCAGTCAATAATGATTTTCATGTCGAGCCGATGGGCTTCATTGACTAGGTTTCGAAAATCATCTTTGGTTCCGAACTCAGGATTGATATCGAGAAAATTTTGACTGCTGTAATAACTACCCAAGCTGCCTTTGCGATTTATTTGACCAATCGGATGGATCGGCATCAGCCAAATGATATCAATTCCCATTGCTTGTAGCCGGGGCAAATGGACTTGGAAAGAGGCAAAATCTCCTTGTTCGCTGAATTGGCGAATGTTCGCCTCGTATATGGTCGATTGGCGCAAATAAGGAATAATCGAAGGGTTGTGCGACATACTAGATGATTCTTCATAAAGATAACAAGAACCGATTAGATAGGCAGTATACTTGCCAACAAGATTGTACCTTTGAGTTGTCATTATCCAACATGAAACAATTTACCATCCCATTTACGTATCGCAGTCAATTGATTTCCCCCATCAAGGAAAAGAGAAAGCGAGAAGATAAACTTAAAAAAGACTTTACCCCTACTTTACTGGATCTTGGGGACGTTCGAATATTTTTGGCCAGACACTTCGGCTTTTGTTACGGAGTGGAAAATGCCATAGAGATTGCCTTTAGAACCATCGACGAAAACCCGGGGAAAAGAATTTTCTTGTTGAGTGAAATGATTCACAACCCCAAAGTAAACCAAGACTTAATTGAAAGAGGAGTACAATTTTTGCAAGACACCAAAGGCAATAGTATAACTCCCTTTTCAGCATTAACTAAAGAAGACATAGTCATCATCCCCGCATTTGGCACTACCCTAGCTATTGAAACGGAACTTCAATCCATCGGTATTCAGATTGAAAAATACAATACGACTTGTCCCTTTGTAGAAAAGGTATGGAACAGAAGCGAACAGATTGCGAAAAAAAATTATACCGTTGTTATACATGGCAAACCTAGCCATGAAGAAACACGTGCCACTTTTTCACATGCAGCAGCCAACGCGGCAGCTGTAGTGGTGAGCGATATGGCCGACGCAGTCCAGCTTGCTGATTTTATATTGGGCAAAAAAGACATCCATACATTTTTGAAAGAATTTGATGGTAAATATTCAAAAGGATTTGACCCGCTTAAACATTTTGAAAGGATAGGCGTCGTGAATCAAACCACTATGCTTGCCAGCGACACCCAAGGAATTGCAGATTTTCTCAAACAGGTCATGATTGAAAAATACAACCTGACAGAACAAAACATACACGAGCGATTTGCAGACACGCGTGATACCCTATGTTACGCTACCAATGACAACCAGAGTGCTGTTTACGGTTTGTTGAAACAAAAAGCAGACCTGGCTATTGTAGTGGGCGGTTACAACAGCAGCAACACCTCCCATTTGGTAGAATTGTGCGAAGAGAAACTACCCACTTATTTTATAGATGGATTCCAAAGAATTATATCCAACCAGCAGATTGAGCACTTCAGCTTTCATGAAAAAAAACAGTTGACGACCGATGCTTTCTTGCCAGGTAAAAGACCCCTTGACATTCTGATGACCAGCGGAGCCAGTTGTCCGGATGCAGAAGTAGAAAAAGTGATTCATCAATTGGCAGCGGTTTTAGGAATCGAAACCTCCCTTTCAAAGCTTCTGGAAACATTTGAATCATAAAAAAACCCTTTCTTTTCAGAAAGGGTTGACTTCAGATTGTTTGGTTAATCATAAAATCAATATTTTACCACTACAAATTTATTTTGTAAGACTTTTCCTTCAGGAGAAACCACTTTTACAATATAGGTTCCTGCCTTGTAGTTGGTTACATCTATTTTAAAAGTATTGCCAGAAACGGTATAATTGCTGACCATTTTTCTGCCGGTCATGTCAAACACATTGATGGTGTTTTTCAAAGGCAGGTTATTGAATCCAATCATGACAAATTGAGTCGCTGGATTGGGATACAATTCGATTGACGGAACGGTGGTAGCAAAATTCAACATGATTACATTGGAAAAAGCAATCTTGTCGAAGATGTCTACTTCTGCAATTCGGTAGAAGTTTCTTCCTGGCACGGGAGCCGGATCGAACATGGAATAATTGTTGACAGCGGTAGAATTGCCAATGGCAGCTACGCGTCCGATTTCGAAAAAGTTGACACCATCAACGGAACGTTGAATCACAAATTCTTTGGAATCTTGTTCGAAGCTGGTTGACCAAAACAATTGAGATTGTCTGTTGTCAATTTTGGTACCGGTAAAAGAGGTTAATTTCACTGCAGTAGGTGCTGCATCAGGACAACTTGGATATATAGCGGGCGTTAAAAATGCGTTGAGGTACATGCGCTGACCATTCAGGTCGGTTACGGCGGTTCCATCTAAATTATGGTTACCCAAATAAAACACCAATCCGCCTCGGCCGGGCTTGAATTTGGATACAGACGCACCATATACTGAATCAAGTGCAGCAGTTTTGCCTACAATAATGGGATAAAAATTATTGGCTGCGGCACCACCGAGCCTGGTATAGGATTGAGTAGAACCTCCAGCTGCCGGGTCAAATGCACCTTCGTATTGAGCATACGGCAAATCAGAATTTACATAAGAAATATTCGAAGAAGTTAAAGAGTTCGGTTTATCTAAACCCAAGGTGGACTGAAATCTGCCATTTGCATCATTCTCATAGGCAAGGATAGCGGCACACTCAGCCAAGAAGTTGCCTCCATCCACATTCACGAATTTACGAATAGAATCCACCAACTTTGAAACGGCTGCAATTTGACCAGCATTTTTAGGCTCATTGTGAGGTTCTGAAGCAAATGTAAAACAATTGGCAGGCAAGTTTGCAGCCGTAGTGAACACTTGGTAATTAGCGGTTGGAATAGAAGCGTTGGTCATGTATTTGGTATGAATGCTTGCATTGCCTCCGTCATCCAAAATGGCTGCTCGAGGTTTCACGCCCAACATATCATAGCGGATATCCACACTGACATCAACAGTGGTACGGTAAACGATTACTTTCTTATTGGCATTACTACCTGTGAATGCAGCATTGAAATTATTGATCAACGCAGTGACACCAATCGTATCAGAAGGGAATATTACAAAAGGACCCGATTTAAAACTTTTAGAAGTAACATCTACATAGGAGGGCAATAATTTCTGAGCATTCACTGTGAAATCAACCCCATCCTTTGCTTTACCGGATTGAATGACCCATTTTAGTTTTTTACCACTGTTCAACAAGGTTACCACCAACCCGTAGGCTTTCAAATTGAAATAACCAGGACCAGCCTGGTAAGTATTGTCCATTGCGATGACCAATGAACCTGAAGGTAAGGTTTGCATATTTGAAGCAGGAGAAGGCAAATCAGGATTCTGAGCCATAGCTCCCATTCCCATCAGGAAAGAAAAAGCCACCAACACACAAATTCGTACAATAGATTTCATATAAAAAACATTAAGTTTTAAAAAAATGCTGGCTTTTCAGGAAAAAGAGGATACGCTGGAATGGCGTTTCTTAAAATAGAGGATTAATTAGCTTCGAAAAAGAAAACCCATTGATGGGCATTGCTAATCGATTTGATGACACAAAGATACAATAATTTTTAACAGTTCCTAACAAAAAAGAGTAATTTTTATTAGCCAGTGTTGAAATACAAGTCATTGTCAATCAATATACTAAAGAGTACTATGCGAAATTTATTCTTTCGGTAGCGATAGATAGGGCAAAAGTTAACTGCTCTTCTATCGACAGATGGGTATTGTCTAACTCAATCGCATCCGATGCTTTTCTTAAAGGGCTAATGGCTCTATTAGAGTCTATATAGTCTCTCATTTCCAAATTGGCTTTCACCTCCTCTACAGTAATATTTGGATTTTTTTCAAACATTTCTTTGAAGCGTCTTCCCACCCTAATGGAATTATCAGCCGTCATAAAAAATTTCAATTCGGCATTTGGGAAAACGGTTGTGCCAATATCTCGCCCATCCATCACGATCCCTTTGGCTGCCCCCATTCGTTGTTGCTGGGCCACGGCAAAATCCCTGACAGCAGATATGGTAGCCACCTCGCTTACTTTTTCTGCCACCACTAAATCCCGGATTAGGTATTCTACATTCTCCCCATTCAAATAGATTTCTGATTGCTTGGATTTTTCATTGTATTGAAAGGTCAATTCAATATTTTCCAAAGCGGATTTTGTTTGCAATTCATCGGTCCAATCAATGTGATAACGCAAAAAATACAAAGTGATAGCCCTGTACATGGAGCCACTGTCTATATATACATAGCTCAACTCTTTCGCCAATTGCTTTGCCAAAGTGCTTTTCCCGCAAGAGGACCATCCATCAATGGTGATAATAATTTTTTGCATCATTTGCCCTGCAAAAATCAGTGAAAATAATCCGAAATCAAAAATATTTTCGAAAAGCAATCAAATAAAAAAAGCCCCACTCAATTGAATGGGGCTGGTATTTTCAGCGGTCCTATGTTAAGACGAAGACTTTTTTTCCTTTTTCTTGGGTTCCTCTTTCAACTTAAACAAGATTTTTTCGGCGTCCTTGTCCAAATCAGCCAACATGGTATCGCCAGCCTTAATGGTCATGTTGAGGATTTCCTCCGCCAAGGGATCTTCCAGGTATTTTTGAATGGCTCGGTGCAAAGGCCTTGCCCCAAACTGACTGTCGTATCCTTTGTCTGCGATGAAATCTTTGGCAGCAGGACTCAGCTCCAAAGCAAATCCCAAAGTGCTTAAGCGCTTCATGACTCCTTTCATCAGGATATCGATGATCTGGAATATGTCTTCTTTGTTAAGGGAATTGAACATTATCACATCGTCAATCCTGTTCAAAAACTCTGGGCTGAAAGTGCGCTTGAGCGCTTTTTCAATAATGGCTTTATTGTTGTCCTCCTGACTATTTTGACGGGCCTGGGTGGCAAAACCTACCCCGTCTCCAAAGTCCTTGAGCTGACGGGCACCGATGTTGGAAGTCATGATGATCAAAGTATTTTTGAAATCCACTTTCCTGCCCAACCCATCGGTCAATTGACCATCGTCCAGTACTTGCAACAGAATATTGTAAATATCCGGATGAGCTTTTTCAATTTCATCCAACAATATCACACTATAGGGTTTGCGTCTAACCCTTTCCGTTAATTGTCCGCCTTCTTCATAACCTACATATCCGGGAGGGGCGCCAATCAAACGACTCACTGTAAATTTCTCCATGTACTCACTCATATCAATCCGTATAAGCGCCTCTTCACTATCAAACATGTGTTTGGCCAAAGAACGGGCGAGTTCTGTTTTACCCACACCCGTAGGGCCTAAGAAGATGAACGTACCAATGGGCTTTTTAGGATCCTTGAGTCCAATTCGATTGCGCTGAATGGCTTTTACCACTTTGGAAATGGCTTCTTGTTGACCAATCACCGCGCCTCTTAAATCATCCGCCATTCTTCTGAGCTTATCGGTTTCAGCTTGTACCATACGCTTGACAGGAATCCCTGTCATCATTGATACGACTTCGGCGATGTCTTCCTCTTCAATGGGATATCTTTTGTGCTTGCTTTCCTCTTCCCAGGTATTCTTGGCCTTTTCCAAATCCTCCTGCAATCTTTTTTCAGTATCCCTCAACGCCGCGGCTTCCTCAAATTTCTGACTCTTCACCACTTGGTTCTTTTGAAGCTTGATGTCTTCAATTTTCTTTTCCAGGTCTACAATGTTTTCAGGCACATTGATATTCTTGATGTGCTTTCTGGCCCCCACTTCGTCCAACACGTCAATCGCTTTGTCGGGCAATAATTTATCGGTCATGTAACGATCGCTCATTTTCACGCAAGCTTCAATCGCTTCTTTGCTATAGGTTACATTGTGGTAATCTTCGTATTTGTTTTTGATGTTGGTCAGGATTTCAATCGCTTCTTCTACAGAAGGCTGTTCTACAATTACTTTTTGAAAACGCCTGTCAAGCGCTCCATCCTTTTCAATGTGCATTCTGTATTCATCCAAGGTGGAAGCACCAATGCATTGCAACTCTCCTCTTGCCAATGCCGGCTTGAAGATATTGGAAGCATCCAGTGAACCACTGGCTCCTCCAGCTCCTACAATGGTATGAATTTCATCGATGAATAAAATCACATCTCTGTTTTTCTCCAATTCGTTCATGATGGCTTTCATGCGCTCTTCAAACTGACCACGATACTTGGTACCGGCCACCAATGCAGCCAAGTCCAAACTCACTACTCTTTTATCGAACAACACACGGGATACTTTTCGCTGAACTATTCTGAGTGCCAATCCTTCTACTATGGCTGTTTTACCCACCCCAGGCTCTCCAATTAAAATGGGATTGTTTTTCTTGCGGCGAGATAAAATTTGTGACACCCTTTCAATTTCATTCTCTCTGCCCACAATCGGATCGAGCGAACCATTTTCGGCCAACCGGGTAATGTCTCTTCCGAAATTATCAAGAACAGGTGTTTTGGTTTTGGAACCGGCGCCCCCTCCCTTCGGAGATTTGGGCTGTTGTCCGTATTGTTTTCCTTCGTCAAACTCTTCTTCTTCATTGAATTCTGCCTTAGGCAATTCGTTGGAAACAAAATCCACTTCACTTTTGAAAGCATCGTAATCCACTTCGAATTGATTGAGGATTTGAGTGGCCACGTTTTCTTTGTTTTTCAAAATGGAAAGCATTAGGTGCTCCGTTTCCACCTGCTGGCTTTTCAATGCCTTGGCTTCCAACACCGTAATGCGAATTACTTTTTCAGCTTGTTTGGTAAGGGGCAAAGAATTGATATTGGCAATATTTTTACCCGATTTGTCTTTCACCGCCATTTCAATCTCTTTTCTGAGTTCGAACAAATCGATGTTCAACGATTTAAGGATTTTAACGGCTGTGTTTTCACCATCCCTGATCAATCCTAACACCAAATGCTCTGTTCCGATAAAATCATTTCCCAACCGTAGGGCTTCCTCACGGCTATAGGATATGATTTCCTTTACTTGGGTGGAGAAATTGTTGTCCATATGGGTTGCTTTAATAGTTACAATAATAATGAATATTTAGGTGGATTCGGTAGGGCGGCGTTTCAAATGTTGATATGTTGAAAAGTTAAACCATTTCTACATTCAACACTTTCATCAATAACCTAATTAATTGTGAAAAGCAACCAAACTGCCGTCAGTCAAACACCTGATCAAGCGACTGAATAATTAAACTTTATTACTGAATTTTTTAATTTATTTTACAGTCGCATTAACCTCGAGTTATGAATGTCAAAATAGATACCAAAGAAAAATTCTCTGTAATTACGCCGCTGGAGCCGATGATTTCTGCTAATATGTCAGTTGAACTCATCGATTTGATTCAATCTTTCCAACAAAAGGAGATTCCACACATAATTTTGAACTTAGTACAGGTGGAGCAGATGGATGAGGAAACCCGCAGAAAAATTGCGTTTGTTCAACATCAGTTTTATGAAAAAAATTGCTCATTCGTAATTTGCGAAATGCATGATGCACTCAAAAATGTCATTAATGACGATGAAGAATCGGAATTCATGAATGTAACTCCCACCGAAAGTGAAGCTTGGGACATCGTTCAGATGGAGGAGATTGAAAGAGAGCTGCTCAAAGATTTCGACAATCAATAATACCCCCATTATTTACCTTAACCCATTCTTCGATTTAGCCTTGCTGTCGCTGACCATTTTAGGAAACAATTCTGCCTTACCCGCTTTTGGAAGAAATCCAACTGCGCAATGGTTGCAGACATCCCAAGAAAGCATCTTGATAGATTGCGGAGAAGGCACTCAATGGCAACTGTCTAAATACAAATTAAAGCCCGGTAAACTCACCCATATTTTTATTTCGCACTTACATGGTGATCATTATTTTGGGTTGATTGGTTTATTGACCAGCATGAGCTTATTGAATCGATCCAAGCCGATTCATTTATACGGCCCTGCTCAATTACAAGCCATCATTCAGATACAATTGGACGTAGCAGAGACAACCCTTAGCTATCCGCTCCATTTTCATTCGCTCGATACAGCCGGCGTCATTGCCAGCACCCAATCATTAGAAGTGTCTTGTTTCAAAGTGAGCCACAGCATAGAATGCTGGGGATTTATGTTCACCGAAAAGAAAATCAAGCGAAGTGTTGACCCGGAAAAAGCCCGATCCTACGAAATACCTGCGGCCTATTTTGAGCAACTTCAACAAGGTAAAGATTACATCACCAAAAAAGGAACCATCATTCCCAATGCAGAAGTAACCACCCCTACTCCTGCGCCAAAGCGTTATGCCTATTGCGCAGACACGCGGTACAATGAAACTTTGATAGAATTCATTAAGGACGTTGATTTGTTGTATCACGAAACCACCTATCTAAAAGACCAAGAGGAAAAAGCTGCCATGCGGTTTCATTCCACCACCCTTCAAGCCGCTCAATTGGCCAAGATAGCCAATGTCAAACAACTCATGATTGGACATTTCTCTGCCAAATACGAATCGACTGATTTGTTTTTGGTGGAAGCAAAATCAATTTTTGAAAACACCGTACTGGCCACCGAGGGCAGCTGTTTCGGATTGTAAAATCTTTAAGAGTGCACTAGGTATTTTTTTACTTTTTCATGCAGTGAATGGCTCAATGGCACCAAGGGTAAGCGCAATACATTTTCCATGATGCCCATTTCTGTTAAAAATGCTTTGATGCCCGCAGGATTGTTTTCTTCAAACATTAAAGTATAGGCTTCTGACAGCTGATCGTTGACGCGTTTGGCTGCAACAAAATTTTGAGCAATGCAATACTGGATCATTTGTGAAAATTCAGCAGGAAATGCATTCGCCGCTACACTGATGACCCCGTCCATCCCACAAGCCATTTGAGACAAGGCCAGGTTGTCGTCTCCACTCATGGCCATAAAACCTTCAGGCTTGTCCTTCAGGATTTCCATGCATTGCGACAAGTCGCCACTGGCTTCTTTGATGGCAATGATATTCGGCACCTCACGCGCAAGCATAATGGTAGTCGCAGCAGTCATGTTTCGGCCGGTTCTCCCGGGCACGTTGTACAATATAACAGGTTTGGGTGAAGCAGCTGCTACCAATTTGTAATGCTCATAAATACCTTGCTGAGATGGCTTATTGTAATACGGACTGGCGCTCAATACCGCGACTGCACCTTCTAATGGATACGATTCCAGATCTTTCACCAAGGTTCTGGTATCGTTGCCTCCCATTCCAATTACTATGGGAACACGATTGTTTACATGCTGATACGTAAACTCAATGATTTCTTTTTTTTCTTCTTTGCTTAGTACAGGAGTTTCGCCAGTGGTTCCCAACGCTACTACATAATTGACGCCTCCCTTAATGATATGATCAATCAATTTGCCAAGTGCATTGAAATCGACTGCTTCTTTTTGGGTGAACGGAGTAACAATGGCAACGCCTGTTCCTTTTAATTGTTCCATGTGCAAGAATTTAATGTGAAGGTATAGTAAATCAGATAAAATTCCGCTCAATGAGAAGCCCTTGCCAATTGGGAATGTTGTTTGTAAGTGGGAGTGTTAGCATAGATGAATACACAACTGCCATTTTTAATGGTATCGATTATTGGCTGAGTCAGGTTTTCGGGTATGGCAGGGCAACCCCAGCTTCTTCCAAGATACCCACAGGATTCAATTTGACGCTTACTGAC
>CANGBQ010000011.1 GCA_947451985.1 Chitinophagaceae bacterium
GATTTGACCAATGGCATTTGTCAGGGTAAGGTGTTGCTTCTTCTTCAGTTGGACATTGGGATCTTCTCCTTCCAGCTTTGCATGAATTTCCATCACCGATTTATAAATCAAAAACAATCCACCTGCCAACATTACAATGCTCGACAAGTCAAACCCTTTGCCACTCCATTCAAAAACGGGTCTTCCTTTTTGTAACAACAACCAACCCAAACCATATAAAAGTGCACTGCGTGACAATATTCCAGTCAACATCCAGATTCTTCTGGCTGCTTTTTGTTGTCGCAGACTTTCCAGTCGGTTCATGATAATGCTGACAAATATGACATTGTCAATGCCTAAGACAATTTCCAGCACTACTAGGATTAAAAAACTAATAATGCTTTCAGAAGTAAAAAGATATTCCATTAAAAAATTGTTGTTAATGATGAATCCAACGATTGATTTTTCGAACGATGCTAGGTCCTTCGTAAATGAAACCGGTCCATACCTGCACCAAATTTGCACCAGCCTGTAGTTTTTCAACGGCGTCCTTGCCCGTAAACACACCGCCGCTTCCGATAATGGGCAGTTGACCTTGGGTCTGGGTATGAATGTACTTAATGAGTTCACTGCTTCTTTCTTGAAGCGGCAATCCACTCAGCCCTCCTGCTCCTATCTTTTCTACTATTTTTTTATCAGTTACCAGCCTGTCTCGTCCAATGGTGGTATTCGAAACAATGATTCCATCCAAATGAATGTCGCTGGACAACACCAAAATTTCATCAACTTGTTCTTTGCTCAAATCCGGTGCAATTTTGAGTAAAATCGGTTTCCATTTGGATTGCTGCGTTCTTGATTGGTGTAAAGCTGAAAAAATGGAAAGCAGGCTGTCTTTTTCTTGTAATGCCCTCAACCCAGGGGTATTGGGGCTACTCACATTCACGACAAAATAATCCACTTGATCATACAATGTTTCAAAACAAGTCAGGTAATCTTTCCAGGCATCTTCATTGGGTGAGGATTTGTTTTTTCCAATATTACCCCCAATAATCAAACTTGAACTTGGATTTTGGGTGCGCCATTTAGAAAGGGTATGGGCAATGGTTTGTGCCCCTTCATTGTTGAAACCCATTCTATTAATAAGCGCTTTGTCTTTGGGCAGCCTGAACAACCGAGGTTTTTCATTGCCTGTCTGAGGCAATGGTGTCACCGTGCCAATTTCAACAAACCCAAAACCCAACACGGAAAGGGCCTCTAAGTACTGTGCATTTTTATCAAATCCGGCACCTAGTCCGATGGGATTTGAAAAACTAAGACCGAAAACTTTTGTAGGAACCGTATTTTTTGGCTCATATATCTTTTGGAGGAGTCGTCGTAGAATGCCTATTTTACAAGCCCATCGCAATAAGTTCATTGCGAAATAATGAACCTTCTCTGCGTCAAATGCAAAAAAAATAGACCGGCTTATTCGATACATGCTTTAGCAAAATTAACGTAGTCTGATCAGTTTTTTGAAATGAACAACAAATGATACCTTTGATATATAAAGTTGCATAAACAACCAAAATAGACTCCGACCAATTATATTGGATTAAAATTATCAGCATGAAGCAGGAAGCATATATTGTTGCAGGCTTTAGAACAGCCGTTACAAAAAGTAAAAAAGGAGGATTTAGGTTTACTCGTCCAGATGACCTAGCTATTCAGCTGATACAGGGATTGATGGCAACTCTTCCTCAAGTGGAAGCTTCCATGATAGATGATGTCATTGTTGGAAACGCAGTTCCCGAAGCAGAACAAGGTTTGCAATTTGGAAGAATCATTGCCGCAAGGGCTTTAGGAGTGCAAGTACCCGGAATCACCATCAACCGATACTGTGCCAGCGGATTGGAAAGCATTGCGATGGCTACTGCAAAAATCAGGTCAGGCATGGCTGAATGTATTATTGCCGGCGGAACAGAAAGCATGAGCTTGGTCCCGGCTGCTGGATGGAAGACGGTTCCTTCTTATTCTATTGCAGTAGATGAGCCTGATTATTATTTAAATATGGGATTAACTGCAGAGGCGGTTGCCAAAGAATATCAAGTCAACCGAGAAGACCAGGATGCTTTCAGTTATCAAAGCCACGTAAAAGCAGGTGCTGCCATTGCCAATGGATATTTTGCACCTGGAATACTGCCTATAAGTGTAGACGAAGTATATGTTGATGAAAAAGGAAAGAAACAGAAAAGAAGTTTTGTTGTTGATACCGATGAAGGTGTTCGCGCTGATACTACAATCGAAGGGCTTGCCAAATTGAAGCCTGCATTTGCTGCGGGCGGTACAGTAACAGCTGGAAATTCTTCTCAAACCAGTGATGGCGCTGCTTTCGTTATCGTGATGAGCGAAGGGATGATTCATCGATTGGGGCTGCAGCCTATTGCAAGATTGGTCAGTTGTGCTTCCGCTGGTGTGCATCCGCGCATCATGGGCATTGGTCCGGTTGAAGCGATTCCCAAAGTGCTCAAGCAAGCAGGCATGCAATTGTCGCAAATAGATTTGATAGAGCTTAACGAGGCTTTTGCTGCTCAATCCTTGGCAGTGATCAGGGCGCTTTCATTAAACCCTGAGCAAGTCAATATCAATGGGGGGGCGATTGCCTTGGGTCATCCATTGGGTTGTACCGGTTGTAAAATCACGATTCAACTCATTCATGACATGAAACGCTTACACAAAAAATATGGAATGGTATCTGCTTGTGTGGGTGGGGGACAGGGCATTGCCGGAATCATCGAAAACATTTAACAAGAATTCAACAGGCTTTTTTTGTGGTTTTTGATGACAAGCTTAATTTTGCAACATTGTTTCAAAAAATACTTTCTTCATGCGATTGATCATTGCGTTGATTTGTACATTATTCATGTCATTATTGGCATTCGCTGAACCATTGTCGCAAGGTCGTTTTCAAGGGTTGGTTAAAGATGCCAAAACAGGCCTTCCGATGGAGGGAGTGTCCGTTTACATTGCTGATGCCAAAATGGGAGCCAATACCAATGCCCAAGGTTTTTTCTTGATTGATCATATTTCTGAAGGGTATCATTTGGTAGAACTGTCTCATATTGGATATGCTACCATTGTTCAAAACATTCTGATACAAGGCACCACCGAAAAATCATTTTATTTATCGGAATCCATCATCGAAAACAATGCCGTCATTGTAACAGGCGTATCCAAGGCCACACAATTGAAAAAAGTTCCATTTCAAGTTTCATTGATTAGAAAAGAGGACTTGTTTCGCACTACCTCCACCAATATTATCGAAAGCATCACCAAAAAAGCAGGTATTTCTTCTTTGTCAACAGGGCCGGCAATTTCCAAACCTTTGATACGCGGGCTGGGCTATAACCGCGTATTGACCATCAATGACGGGGTAAGACAAGAAGGACAACAATGGGGCGATGAACATGGCATTGAAATTGATGAGAACAGTGTTCAAAAAATTGAAGTGCTAAAAGGTCCTGCTTCGCTTGTATATGGTAGCGATGCCATGGCAGGGGTGATCAATATTATTTCCAACGTGCCAGTGCAGAGTGGAACAATCAAATTCAATGCAGGATCCAATTATCAGTCTAATAACCGTCTCAGAACTTTGTATGGAAATGTGTCGGGCAATTCCGATGGTTTCAACTGGAACGTTTATGCAACCCTCAAGGAGGCAGCGGATTATCAAAACAAATATGATGGGTATGTTTTCAATTCCAAGTTCAATGAACACAATCTGGGTGGATACATCGGATACAACAAAGGATGGGGGTATACCCACTTGTTGTTCAGTCGTTTCAACATACGCGCAGGGTTGATAGAAGGAGAAAGAGATGCGGAGGGGTTTTTTGTAAAGCCAATACCAGGTGGATTGTTGGTTAGGGCTACTGATAATGATTTTATGAGTACCACTCCGAAGGTGCCCTATCAAAATATTATACACACAAAGCTGGCTTCTGACAATAGCTTTGCTTTAGGGAATAAGAAATTATCTCTCAATATCGGATGGCAGCGCAATGAAAGAGCTGAGTATGGCAATCCAGATGATATCTCACAACGATCCTTGTGCTTTGATTTAAAAACACTCACCTCCACCACCCAGCTTCATTTTAAAGAACATGATGGATGGAAAACTTCAGTGGGATTGAATGGAATGAAGCAAAACAATGAAAACCGAGGCGTGGCGCAATTGATACCCAATTACGACTTGCTTGATTGGGGCGGTTTTGTATTCGCTTCCAAAGACATTCACAAAACCACCTTGAGTGGAGGTGTTCGTTTTGATCACAGAAAAATTTCTGCCAGTGCTATGGAGCAAGGAGGTGTCATTGAATCATATCCATTGGAGAAAAACTTCTCCAATGTTTCAGGAAGCATAGGTGCTGCTTTTCAGGTAAGTCAACAAGTAAACCTTAAAATCAATATCGCCCGAGCATTCCGCGCCCCTAGCATTCCAGAATTGTCTTCTTATGGGGCGCATGAGGGAACCATCCGTTATGAATATGGCAACAGTCATTTGCAAAGTGAAATCAGTACGCAGGTGGACGGTGCTATAGAATACGAAAACGAGCATTTTTCTTTGAACCTGTCTTCATATTACAATCAGTTTCAAAACTTTATTTTTTATAGAAAATTGACTGCTGTCGGTGGGGGCGATTCTACTGTGTTGGTGGATGGAAATACATTAACAGCTTTTACATTTGACCAGCAAGCCGCTCGTTTAATGGGTGCTGAAATAACCTTGGACATCCATCCGCATCCACTCGATTGGCTGCACATTGAAAATACTTTTTCTATCGTTTCCGGCAGATTGCAGCAGGCGATTGAAGGATCCAATCATTTGCCTTTTATGCCCGCTCCTAAGCTGTTGACAGAAATCAGGGCTGATGTAAAGAAGCTTGTATCAAATACGAAAAATGCCTACTTCAAGTTTGAAATAGACAATACGTTTAAACAATCCAATCCTTTCACTGCATACAATACCGAAACGGCTACACAAGGATATACGTTGTTCAATATAGGCATGGGTTCAGATGTCGTTTCTGCTAAGAAAGTAGCGCTCTTTACCTGGAGTTTTTCAGTATCGAATGTAACAGATGTAGCCTACCAAAATCATTTAAGCAGGTTGAAATATGCTGCCGAAAATCTAGCTACGGGCAGGCGAGGTGTTTTCAATATGGGTCGAAATTGCAGTGTGAAAATCAATGTGCCATTGGGCGGGCGCCTGAAAAAATAATTTTATTCAAACTCTTTTGGCTGGTGATTTTTATAATCGGGGTCGTATCCTACGAAGAACCGCATATATATTACCCTGCTCAATCGCATCATCCAGGGTTGAAGCACAATCAGTGCGACAGAATTGGCGACCAGCCAATAAAAAATCCGGTTGTCTTCTGTAGAAATTCCAATCAATACCCACCAAGCCACAAAGGTGCTGACAGAGATGGCCACTGCCAATGCATAACTAACATAACCCGTTCCATACCAGAAACCTGGCTCCATATCGTATTGCTGTTGGCATACAGGGCAATTGTCGTGCATATCAAAGATGTGCTTGAGGGAAAGAGATGCATAAGGATTGCTGTCTTTATACATTTTTCCTCTGCGGCATCGAGGGCAACGCATCTTAAAAATGCTTAGGAAATAATTGGGTGTTTTGTCCTTTGTCTGTCCCATAATCACAACTATTTACTGAAATGCATATTTGATAGTCGGCAATTTATGCATATTACTACACAGTAGTTGATTTTTTTCTCTCTCCAATTTGTTGCCGCCACATTGCATAATACAATCCTTTTTCCTCCAGTAATGAGGAGTGTGTTCCCATTTCCACCACATCTCCTTTTTCGAGCACATAAATGCGATCGGCATGCATGATGGTACTGAGTCGATGGGCAATCAAGATCGATATTTGTTCTTTGAGGGCGGAGATGTCTTTGATGGTATTGGTAATCTCTTCTTCCGTTAGTGAATCCAATGCAGAAGTGGCTTCATCAAAAATGAGCAGTTTGGGTTTTCTGAGCAATGCTCGTGCAATCGAGATTCTTTGTTTTTCCCCGCCACTTAATTTGAGTCCCCCTTCGCCAATCATGGTGTCTATCCCTTTTTCAGCGCGGGAAAGCAATCCGCCGCATGAAGCTTTTTGAAGTGCCTCCTCTACATCTTGCTCAGTGGCAGCAGGATTGACAAACAACAAATTTTCCCTGATGGTGCCACTAAACAAGTTGGTGTCTTGTGTCACAAATCCAATTTGATTGCGTAAATCATCAAAATGAATTTCGGTTTCATCCAGTCCGTTGTACAAAATCTTACCGCTTTGAGGTCGATACAATCCCACTAACAATTTCATCAATGTCGATTTCCCGCTCCCGCTGGGTCCTACAAAAGCGATGGTTTCTCCGCTGTGTACTTGAAAGCTGATTGAATCTATGGCTTTGTGAATAGCTGTTTGATGTTGAAATGAAACTTTGTCGAAAGAGAGTGTTTGAATTTCCCCTAAGCTCTTCGGGTTCAATGGTTCTGCTTCTGGCAGCTTCTGCATCAATTTATGGAAATTGTTTAGAGAGGCTTCAGCTTCCCTGTATGAAAGCAGTATGTTTCCAATTTCCTGCAGGGGACCAAAAACAAAAAATGAAAATATTTGCATCGTCACCAACTGACCTGCGTCCATTTCATTTCTAAAAATAAGCCACATCAAAATAAATAAGATCACTTGACGGAGTGTATTCACGAGTGTTCCTTGAACAAAACTGATGCTTCGAATGCGTTTTACCTTTTTTAATTCAAGCCCGAGTATTTTATACGTGTTTTTATTGAGTCTTGTCACTTCTTGCGTAGTCAATCCTAAGCTTTTAACCAATTCAATGTTTCTCAGCGACTCTGTGGTAGAACCAGCCAAGGCAGTGGTTTCGGTAACAATGTTTTTTTGAATCAGCTTTATTTTTTTACTCAATCGATTGGTGATCATTGTCAAAATACCAATGCCAACCAGGTAGGCAATGGGTATGCGCCAATTGATGAAGATGGCTGCGTACACAAAAACGAATATCACTCCAATGATGATCCCGAACAGAATGTTGATGAAATTGATCATAAACTTTTCTACATCGGCTCTCACTTTGGTCAATATAGAAAGTGTTTCTCCACTGCGCTGGTCTTCAAATTCCTGGTAAGGAAGTTTCATGGCATGTTGTAGGCCATCTGTGAAAACCTTTGCGCCGAATTTTTGTATGATGAGGTTCAGAAAATAATCCTGGAAAGCTTTCGCAATCCGACTGATCATAGCCACGGAAATCGAAAAAAGCAAAATATAGAATACGCCGAGTTGCAAATAAGCTGTTCCTTTTCGGAGTGTGTGTTGGTAGTCCCAGAAAAACGAATGCGCATCAAAGGCAGTGTTGTTGGCTTGAAAATCGCTGGCAAGATTCACCAGTTTTCCCAACAGAATGGGATCTACCAGTGAAAATCCAATATTGATACCTGCCATCAGCAAGGTAAATGCCACCAACCACTTGTGGGGCTTTAAATAGTGTAAAAGTATTTTCATGAATTACAATGATTCATTGCACAGGTGAAAGAATAGGGTGCAAGTTCGGATAAAATGCTCGAATAAAGGTGTTGAATCCCGCCTGATGCTAATCATTTACACACCCCAGCCTTGTCGATCCAAGCTTCTGTATTGAATAGCCTCTGCAACATGTTCGGTTTGAATCTCTTTGCACGAGGCCAAATCTGCAATGGTACGGCTCACTTTCAGGATGCGGTCGTATGCTCGTGCAGAAAGATTTAGTTTTTCCATCGCGGTTTGAAGCAATTGCTTGCTTGCCGCATCAATGACACAGATTTGTTTCAGCATCTTACTGCTCATTTGAGCATTGGCATAGACAGATTCGTATGCACTGTATCGTTCTGCCTGAATGCTTCTTGCGGCTATCACACGTTGTCGAATGTGTTCGCTTTTTTCGGAAGGCATCAAAGAAGACAATTCTTGGAAGACAACGGGCGTCACTTCCACATGCAGATCAATTCTGTCCAACAGCGGCCCCGACACTTTGTTGAGGTATTTTTGTACGGTGCCTGGCGGGCAAGAACATTCTTTCTCGGGATGATTGAAAAAGCCACAAGGGCAGGGGTTCATACTTGCAATCAACATAAAACTGGCCGGAAAATCTAAAGCTATTTTTGCTCTGGAGATGGTCACTTTTCTTTCTTCCATCGGCTGTCGCATTACTTCCAACACAGTCCTTTTAAATTCGGGCAATTCATCCAAAAACAATACTCCGTTGTGTGCCAGTGATATTTCTCCCGGTTGAGGATATCCGCCGCCACCAACCAGTGCTACATCTGAAACCGTATGGTGCGGGTTCCGAAAGGGTCGTTTGTTGACCAGGGTGGCATGCTCCGGCAGTTTTCCTGCCACGCTGTGAATCTTGGTGGTTTCCAGCGCTTCGCCCAATGTTAATGGCGGTAAAATCGTAGGAAGTCTTTTGGCCAACATCGTTTTACCTGCACCTGGTGGTCCAATTAAGATGGCATTATGACCACCTGCGGCTGCAATCTCCAAAGCGCGTTTGATGTGATGTTGTCCCTTTACTTCTGCAAAGTCAATGTCATCATTTTTTTGTGCCAGGTAAAATTCTTTTTCGGCTTCTACCACAGTTGGTTCAATGATGCGCGTGTTTTCCAAGAACGCAATGACTTCTTTCAAGTCTTGAACACCGAATACTTTCAATCCCTCCACCATAGCTGCCTCTTTTGCATTGGCCATTGGGACAATCAATCCTTCAAATCCTTCTTTTTTTGCCTGGAGAGCGATGGGCAACGCACCTCGAATCGGTTGCACTTTTCCGTCCAAGCCCAGTTCGCCCATCAACACATATTCAGCGATTCTTTCAGGTTGACTGATTTGTCCGCTTGCGGCCAAAGTGCCAATCGCTATAGGCAAATCAAATGCGGTGCCTGTTTTTTTGATGTCCGCGGGGGCCAGATTGACCACCAACTTGGTGCGGGGCATGTGGTATTTATTCGCTTTGATGGCACTTTCAATTCGTTGAAGGCTTTCTTTGATGGCATTGTCTGGCAGACCGACAATAAAATAATGTTTCCCTTGATTGTTTACATCCACTTCCACCGAAATGGTGATGGCATCAACGCCAAACACCGCACTGCCAAAAGTTTTTACGAGCATGCGTAAAACTCTCCAATATTGTTATGATAGATGCGGTGGTTGTCTTCTTTAAGAAAGAGAATTTACTGAATGAGATGAGTGAAATTAACCTTGGATGTCTTCCAACAGTTTCACTACGCCTTCTTTTTTCAAAATCATGTAACCGAATCGATCGTTGCTGATGCCTTCTTTTAGCTGGTAGCTGAATGTTAATTGGTCCTCTTTGACTTGTGTTTCAAAATACCTGCAATCAATGTTTGGATGTGCCTGAAGCGTTTCACCCATTTCATATAAATGCGTAGACAATATAAAAGCAGCATTGTTTAGTTTTAAAAAACCTTCTATGACCAAACTGCTGCATTTCATCGCATCCTGGATATTGGTTCCTTTAAACAACTCGTCAACCAGAATCAGCCATTTTTTTCCATTGGTCACTTTTTGTATAGTTGATTTGATGCGCTGCACTTCATTAAAAAAATAGCTTTCGCCTTTTAAGATATTATCAGTGATATTGATGTTGCTCAACAAGCCATCAAAATAGCTTAGCTGCATCTTGGCTGCCGGTACGGCCATACCGGTATGGGCCAAAAATACAGCCATGCCCACCGATTTGATAAAAGTGCTTTTTCCCGCCATATTGGCACCGGTTAAAAAAAGAAAATGACGCGGTTGCTTCAGTGTGAGGTCATATGCAACGGGCTTCTCCAATAAAAGATGGCGTAGCTCTTTGGCTTCAAGTATGGGTTGATCGCTTTGAATAAAAGCCGGGAAATGCAAGTTTAATTTTCGGACAGCTATGGCCATTCCATACCAAGCATCGATGCGGGCATGAATCTGCAGGAGTCTGTTTATGCTATGCTTGCATTGCATGCGCAATGCATAACCCAATTGCAAGTATGCTACTGGAGAAAATGCATCGGAAGTTTTATGCTGATTGACCAAGTTCAAAACAGCATTCGGAAGCAAGCTTTCAATTTCTTCTAATAATACTTTTAATGGAGTAGGGGTATCTTCTTGCAACAAAAGTCGAACCCATTCAAGATTACCTCTGATAAAATCCACCCCATGGATTACTGAATAGCGCACCAGCAAATAATCGGATGAATGCAACAACTTATATGCAGCAGCATTCCATGCGTTGACACGAGGAGCTATGGGATCAAAAGCTGTTTCATAAAATTTCTCTACCACTTTAATGGTTCCATTGCTGACACCAGTAGGCCAACGATCGATGTGTTGGCCAATAAATTGGATGGTTTTTTGAATGGCTTCAATTTGTTTGATGTTAGGCAGAGGCGTTTGAAGGTCTTTTCGCAGTTGGTCTCTTCCATTACTGGTAATACAGTTGTCTATTACCTGAAACAAGGAAAAGTGCTCATCGGTTGCACCAATGCCCAGGTCTTCTAAAGTGTTGTTGTCGATTTCCATGGATGCTAATCTCTATTAAAAAAAAGTCGTTTTCCTTTATAAGAGTCATTGACTAAATTATTTGCATAAACAATATTACCATTGACCATGGTCTGTTCGATGGATGCGGGGAAAGTGAAATTGAGTAGTGGGCTCCAGCCGCATTTGTACAGGATATTTTCTTGGTTAACCGTATAGGGTTTGTTCAAATCCACCAGGACGAGGTCAGCGAAATATCCTTCTCTGATATAGCCCCTTTCTTTGATTTGAAAGCAATCTGCTACCGCATGGCTCATTTTCTGTGCAATTTTTTCAAGCGACAATGCTCCCAGTTGATGATAGTGCAGCATGAGCAAAAGCGGGTGTTGTACCAGTGGCAATCCAGCATGCGCCTTCTCGTAGGGAGCTTCCTTCTCGCTTAATAGATGCGGAGCGTGATCAGTGGCAATAATATCGAGCCGATCATCTAACAAGGCCTCCCACAGTGCTTTTTTATGATGCGGAGCTTTGATGGCAGGATTGCATTTAATTTGATAACCCAATTGCTCGTAATCATTTGCTGTAAAATGCAAATGGTGTACACAAACTTCTGCTGTGATTCTTTTTTCTGACAAGGGCATCATGTTGCCAAACAATTGCAATTCCTTTTCGGTGCTGATGTGCAGGATGTGCAGCCGCGTGTTGTATTGTTTGGCGAGTTGAATGGCACGCAAGGAAGAAGCATAACAGGCATCCTCGTCCCTGATAACAGGGTGATCTGCAGGTTGTAATTCTTTTTTTATTTCACTGATTCGTTTTAAATTTTGACGGACGATGTTTTCATCCTCACAATGGGTAGCAATCAGCAATTCGCTTTCGCTAAAAATGCGATCCAGGGTATTGTAGTTGTCCACCAGCATATTGCCGGTACTGCTGCCCATAAAAATTTTAACCCCGCAAATGTCTTTTTTGTGTTGATTTACTTTTAGCACTTCTTCGGCATTGGTATTGCTCACGCCCATGAAAAAAGAGTGGTTCGCTACAGAAGTGTTGGCAGCGATGGTGTATTTGTCTTCCAGCAAATCCAGCGTCAACGCATTGGGAATGGTGTTGGGCATTTCCATAAAACTGGTAACGCCTCCTGCTACGGCTGCTTTGCTTTCAGTATGTATGGTCGCTTTGTGGGTCAGACCCGGCTCCCTGAAATGAACCTGATCGTCTATGACACCGGGAAAAAGATGTTTGCCGGTACCATCGATTTCTTTCACAGTTCCTTTCACAGAAATCTGGTTGTCTATTCTCTCAATCCTTTCACCCTCTACCAATACATCCAGTGTTTTGACGGCCCCTTCATTTACAACAGAAATGTTTTTAAACAGGTATTTTTGCATATCTTGAAAATATAGAATGAAAAGAACAATACTTATGCAAATTATCAAAAGCTACCTCAAATTGGTCATTTTTCTTTTGCCCATTTATTCCAAGGCACAGTCAACCTATATCACCCAAGGTGCTGCTAAGGAATTGCATTTGATGGATCGATTGGAAATAAAGCATCAGTATTCTACAAATCTTTTGTTTACAGGCATCAAACCCTATAGTCGTCAACAGGCGGTGCGATCGGCTTTGTTGTTGGACAGTATCCGACAGTCAGCAACCCTTTCGTCTGCAGATGCATACAATCTCAATAGTTTGTATATAAACAATATGGAGTGGTTGACCAACATATCCCCCAGCTATTGGAGTAAAAAGCCATTCCTACACACATTCTTTCAGTCGCCTGCCGATTTCTATCAAGTTAACAACAAAGATTTTTTTCTCTCTGTCAATCCGGTGTTGCAAATAAAAATGGGCAAAGAGTCAGGGAATGACCAAACTTTATTTTTGAATGCAAGAGGGGTGACCATTCGTGGCTGCATTGCGAATAAAATTGGTTTTTCGACTACCCTTACTGACAACCAGGAAAGAGGCCCTTTGTTTTATCAACAAGAAGTGAAACAACTGCGCGCAGTTCCAGGTAATGGATTTTATAAAGTGTATAAAAATGACCCCACTGCACAAGATTATTTTGACGCCAGGGGCTATTTAACTTTTAATGCTGCCAAGTCCATCGATATACAATTTGGGTATGACAAAAATTTTATTGGCAATGGTTATCGCAGTTTGTTTCTCAGCGATTGGGGCAATAGTTACTTATTTGCCAAAATCAATACACGTATCTGGAAATTAAACTACCAGAATCTATACATGGAACTCATGCCTCAGTTCACCAAACGCGGCGATTCCTTATTGCCCAGAAAATATACGGCCATGCATCATTTGAGCATGAATGTGACCAAGTGGTTGAATATTGGATTGTTTGAGGGAGTCATCTTTGGAAGAAAAGATCATTTTGATTTTCAATACTTGAATCCTATTATTTTTTACAGACACATAGAAGGAACAGTGGGCAGCCCAGACAATGCCGTTGCCGGTATTGATTTCAAAGCGAATGTATATCATCGTTTTCAGTTCTATGGACAATTGCTACTGGATGAATTTATTGTTTCTAAGATTCGAAACCAGCCTACTAGCTGGGTGAATAAATTTGGCATTCAGTTGGGCGGAAAATACATCGATGCTTTTGGCATTAAAAACCTCGATCTTCAAGGAGAAATCAATCGAGTAAGACCTTTTACTTATTCCCACAACGATACCATCAGCAATTATACGCACTACAACCAGCCTTTGGCTCATCCCTTAGGGGCCAATTTTCAGGAATGCATTGCCATTGTACGCTATCAGCCCTTCCCCAAATGGAACATTCAGGCCAGTGCACAATATTATGTGCAGGGACTTGATACCGCCAATGCCAATTTCGGAGGAAATATTTTCAAAAGCTATTTAACCAGGCTGACAGATGAAGGCTACAAAATTGGCAGCGGAAACAAAGCAACTTGTTTGAATACGGTAATGACTGTCTCTTATGAGTGGAAGCAGAATTTGTTTTTAGAAGCAGGCATTCAAAGACGGAGTTATCACTTGGCTTCAACGGGTGTCACGAGTCAAAGCACTTTGATGAATCTCGGAATTCGCTGGAACGTCCATAAGCGCGTATACGATTTCTAGGATCTACTCGATGATGACAGAGAAAGTGATGGTCCTTGATTTTATCTGATCAATTACATTGGAGTATTTTAGGTTTTCATCCCTGCTATGAACATTTTTAAATCCCCATCCAAATTTCACTTCGGGGGTCAACACAAAAACAGGGAAGTAGAAATGAAAGCCAATGCCTGCCTCAATGCCATAATCAAATTTGGATAGCTTGATTAGCTGTTCTGCATTTTTTTCTCCGGCATTGGCAGCAAAATCTTTTTCAATTTTACCACCGGCTATCATGTAAGCTTTAAAATTATTGATGCGATCACTGCTGAATTTAATTTGAAAAGGAAGAGCCAGTGTAACACCCTGCACTTTTCGAGTGGTGATGCTGTCTTCGGACAACAATTTGTCAGGATACCTCAACCGATACTGAAAAGCTTTTTCGGTAAATACCAAATTCAAAGGATAAGTTCTCAAATCGAAATGTTCGCCCAGGCGCATATTGATCAGCCAGGCCAGGTTGATGCCAGTGCTTTGAATGCTTTCTACTACCAACACACTGTCGTATTGTAAAAACCGAGGGTTATTGGTGAAATGATAATAGGCTCTGTTGGATCCCAGGCTGATTCCAAAATGAAATTGTTTGTCGTCGTGATCGGGCAGATTCAATTCCGTTTCTCTTTGCGAAAAAGCAATAGAGGGCAGGATGATTGCAAAGAACCACGCTAAGATTATTTTATTCCGCAATAAATACTGCATATGCCTGCACTCAATGGTTTATGTTCAGTTTGTTGATAACCGATTTCTTGTAAAATTTTTATAAAGTTCTTTCCTTCTGGAAATTGCTGAATGGATTTGTCCAAATAGGTATAAGCAGCTTTGTTTTTAGAAAAAAGCTTTCCCAAATTAGGGGTAACTATTTTCATATAAAAAGTATAGATCCATTTTACCAAAGGGAAAGTGGGCTTACTGAATTCCAGGACCATCAATTTGCCACCGGGCTTCAATACACGACGAATTTCTGACAAGCCTTTTCGAAGGTCTTGAAAATTCCGGACGCCAAAGGCAACCGTAACGGCATCAAATTGATTGTCGTCAAAAGGCATGGCTTCGCTGTCGGCTAATTTCAATTGAATGGTATGGCTCAAACCTTTTTCTTGTATTTTCTTTTGAGCTATATCCAGCATGCCGCTGCTAATATCCATTCCTACAATGGAGGTTGGCCGAAGCATTTTCGCAGCCATGATGGCTACATCCGCGGTGCCCGTAGCGACATCCAGTAAATTATCAGGGAATATAGACGAGAGTTGTTGCAATCCCTTTTTTCGCCAGTATACATCAATACCCACGCTCAACAATCGGTTCAAAAAATCATATTTGCCGGCAATCTGGTTGAACATGCCGGCTACTTGGTCTTTTTTACTCAATGCTGAATCTTCGAAGGGAACTATGGTGTCGTGTGCAAACTCTGTCATCTCCCTACAAAGATAAGCAGTTTGCTATTTTATAGAATACATTATTAACATTGCTTTTAGAATGAGTATTTTTGCCAAACAACTCCATCGCATGCAAATTAAAAAAGCTACTTATATCATTAGTAGTCCTGATTTTGAAAAGTGTCCTTTGCCAGATAAGCCAGAGTATGCATTTATCGGCAGAAGCAATGTGGGAAAATCTTCTTTAATCAACATGCTGTGCAACAATGAAAAATTGGCGAAAACATCCGCCTCCCCCGGGAAGACACAATTGATCAACCATTTTGAAATCACCAGCCAGGGTGGAGAAGAAGTGCGTGCCAAAGTATACAAATGGAATTTGGTGGATTTGCCCGGTTATGGTTTTGCGCAGGTAAGTCAAAGAAGCAGAAGGAGATGGGAACAAATGATTGAAAACTATTTGCGCAAGCGAGAAAATCTTACCATGGTTTTTGTATTGATTGATTCTCGGCATTCTCCTCAAAAAATTGACCTCGCTTTTTTGGAGAACTTAAAAACCTGGAAAATTCCTTTTTCATTGATTTTTACAAAAAGCGATAAGGAGAACCAGCGAATCGTCAGCAAGAATGTTACCAGCTTTTTAGCAGAAATGAAAAAAACCTGGCAATTCTTACCCCAGCATTTTGTGACGAGTGCGGTTAAAAAATCTGGCAGAGATAAGCTGTTGGCATATATTGACGAAGTGACTCAACAAGTTGAATAGTGAAAATAAAAAAAGGGGTCAGCCCCTAACGCTAACCCCTACCTTACACATAAATCTACCTTACTGTTTTATAATTCTTTCTGATTGTTGTAGGTTGTTGCTAACGATCACCAATACATAAACACCTGCTGGTTGATTCATGATGTTGATCATATTCAATCCTTTGGTTCCGTTTCCACTAGTGATGTATCTGCCATTCATGTCCATCAACTTGAATTGATAGTTGTCGCTGGCTTTTACAGATATTTGACCTCTTACCAAAGTAGACACTTCAAAAGCCTTTGTGTTGATTTCGCTGTTTTTCAAAACAATAATATTAGAATAAACTACCTGGTTGTTAAGAGAAGTTACTTTCAAACGATAGTACTGACTATTTTTTTCATACAAAGTGTTGGTATAGCTTCTGAATGCATTGTCGATTAATGACAAGCTGCTGAAATGAATACCATCGGTAGAGGTTTCTATTTCTTGTGTGGCAATCGGTTCGTCTGAAACAATGTTCCAGTTCAGATTGTGTTTGCTGTTGCTTGCATTTCCGCTTAAGGTTACACTATTGATAGGCAATGTACCCCTGAATCCTGTAAGGGTATAGGCACCGATACTGGCATAATTGGTAACATTTGCGTTGGCCGCACCGGCAATCACAAAGTAATAAGTACCTGATTTTAAAGTAGTATCAATTGTGATGCTCATGCTGTTTTGTGGATCGAAAGTTTTAAGCAAAGCTTTCGATTCAGAGTACAATAATATTTTTACATCCAGATTTGATCCGTTGCTTCCACTGCCTGTGTTGAAAGGAGTAGCTTCAATGTGCAAGGTTGATTGCTGAGTGAAAATTAATTTAAATGCATCCTTATCTGTATTGGTGGTAATCATTGCGTTGATATTGAATGATCCATTTCCTAAATTATAGGTGGTGGCATTCATGGTTTCACTGTAATCATCTGCACGATATGAAAATCCGTTGTTAGTAGTGATAATGTTCAATTCATCTTCAATATTATTACAGCCATAAGGCGTTTTTCCATTATTCCAGCTAGTCAGGTTTTTATAGTAGCTGTTTCCCATGATAGGAGCCCATCCTGTTTCGCCCGAACCGGTACCTGAGTTATAGGTTTCGGTCAGGTTACAGTTGTTGTCGTAGCTCGATTGGTGAGCCAATCCAAGCGTATGTCCACTCTCGTGACTGCAACATTCTGCAATCATTTTGGTGCTATTGGGTCCGAGTCTGTCTGAAAACACAAAAGCTGGTGTATCGTCTCCCCAGGTAAAAGAGCCTATGTAAGCGATACCGCCCACATTGGGTTTCCAGCTACTGGTTGGGGTAATGATCACTCTAATGCGCTGTCCGATAGGAGCTGCCAAGAAAATAGTTGAATCGGTGGTGATATTGATTTCAAAAGGACGGTAGTCTTCTGCTACGCGATTGAAAATTTCTGTAATCTGTGCGTCTGTCAATGAAGGTGCCTGACAGATAATGGGCAATCCACCATTCCAAACAGAGTTGGTAACAGCATGGCCATCAAAATCAAGATAAATGGTAGCGCTTGCGTTGCTGTAACTGTTCAGCTTAGGCAAACTGTAAGCAGATGCTGTCAGCAAACTGAACAGCAAGACGATGATTGTTTTGGTAAGGGTTTTCATTTTGTGTAAGGTTGTAAACGTTTGTTAGGGAAACAAAAGTTTGTGGTTGGATTTGGATTCTTATTAGTAACTACAATCTTGTAGTATGTTTTTGGTTTCAAATTTTTGCAATCTGTAATTGTTGGCCAGGTCTTTTTTGATTTCGTAACCATCCAGTGCGTTCTGGTGAATGATGCGACCCACGAATGAAATGCTTTGGTCATTGTTCGTAATCTTTGACACTTGCAACAAGGCATTGTCAAATTGTGCAGACCGGATCAAAACACATTGAAGGTTCTGATATTTCATCTCATTGCTGATCACCATGCCTGTAAAGGTGAACTGGCTATCAAAGGCAATAGAAATTTTTTCACCGGGCATTGCCGTGAAAAGATTTTGCAACGTGTTGTTGGTGACATCAATTTTACTGGGGAAGGCAGCAAATAAATTCTTTTTGCTCGCATCAGTGGCCTGGGCAAATGCAGTAGATGTGGTCAAGCCCATCAGCAGCATGCAGGCGAGTGTAAAAATGGTTTTCATCGGATCAATTGGTTTTAATAGGTAGTTGGATATGAATTCTACCTTCTAAAACGATGCCTTTGTCCGGTTTAGTATTTTTTAGCTCCCAATTGGCCTAAATTGAGTAAAAACACTTAGCGCTTGTTTTATAAGTTGCTTTAAATCAGTCTTATAAAGGTTATAAAATTATTATATAAAAAATAATTAATAGTGTAAATTATTGATAATAAATATAATACACATTAATCGAAGCATTCGACCCTATTTTTCCTATCGTATTTTTACGTGAAATACTTGATTTTGTGTAGTATTTATGGTGTTTCATTGCCTATTTATGAATAGTTTTGCACCTCATTTTATTCTTGTAAATCAAACCTGGTGCGCCCGATTGCTGCCACCCAACTTTGCAAGTGTTTTTGCATCGTTTGTTCAGCAATTTGCTCATTATATAATTAATAATAAACCATACAACGTATGTCGAAATTCAAGTCAGTTTCTTTTTTGCTTTTGTGCATGATGATTCATGCTCAATCAATTTTTGCACAAGTAGAAAACCTATCAACCGGTTCCTTCATTGTGAACATGGGCATCACGCCTCAAACCGTAGCCAATGGATTAAAACCATATGGTCTGGTGTACGACCTGGTAAGAAATTACAGTGTACCCGTGAGGTGGGTGATTGCTTCCGGTAAAGTAAAAGACGGCGTCGATTTTTCATACAATGGAACGCAATTCAAAGGTGGTACTTTTATTATACCTGCAGAATACCGAACAGCTGCCGTGAATAGCCGGATCACTTACTGGACAGGTCAAGGTGTGGTTGGAACCACCACCACCAGTACCTTTTCTGTAAATGTTACATCCATCATTAAATCTTATCCCCGTTGGACGCTCGATGCCACCAATGGTGCGATTGCTCAAGGATACCTGACCAATGCGGGTATTACTTTGACTGCGTTTCCGAATGCTTACAACTGGAAAACACCTGCAACCCTTGATTGCTGCGATGATTTTTATGTAATGCCTCATGCCGATCCTACCTGGGCTACCCACGGCAATTTATACAACTGGAACAAAAACTGTCTGGGATCCATCTGGGCAGCTTGCCATGCGGTGAGTGCGTTGGAAAATTCCATCAATCCCTCCAACACTGCGCAGCAGATGAACTTTTTGAGTACAAGGACCAGCGCGGTTTCACCCACACCTTGGGTAAACAATAGCTTGACCTTGTTCTCTTCTCACTCAGGCGGTTCTATTCCTTATACGCATCAGAATTTTGATGATCCGATTGCACAATACATGGGCGTAACCGATTTGGCACAGCTGAATGGTTCGGAACAAATTTATTTACCCAAGCAAGATGCATCTCCCAACAACACCCGCTGGAGACCCGGTGCTAAAATCATTGCCTATGATCCTACACAAGCCAATGTGCTGAACCCCGATTTGGCCAATGGAAATGTAGCTGCCTTGATTGTATATGGCAGAGGTTTTGATGACCCTACTCGCGGTTATGTGATGTATGAAGCAGGTCACTCCCACAACAAGGGAACTGCTGGAGATGTAGCAGCGCAAAGAGCATTTTTTAATTTTAGCTTTTTTCAGATATTACCCAAAGCACCCAACATCACGACCACGGGTATTACCACCGGACAAAACATCAATAGCGGTGCTTCAGTGCCCGTGTCCGCTTCTGCTTCCTCTCCATTGACCGGTGTAACTTTTACGTATCAATGGTCCAGCAGTTGTGGGGGTACATTCGCAAACCCCAATGCGGCCAATACTACTTTTACCGCACCAACAGTGGTGAGCCCTACGCCTTGTACAGTAACTTGTAAAGTGTCTGACAATTGCGGCAGAACTTCTTTTCTTTCTTATGCCATCACCATTTTGTCTGGTCCTCAACCACCCGTTGCGAATGCGGACGCAGCTTCCATCAATGTAACATGTGGTGTAGGTACTTCGATTACCACCAATGTGTTGGCCAATGACACCGATCCGGGTGGTTTGCCACTTACATTGACCAATGTAACAGGTGCATCCAACGGAACCGTTTCATTTACATCCAATGGAAATGTAACTTTTACACCCGATGCCAATTTTGTGGGTCCTTTGACATTGACTTATACTGTATGTAACAATACGCCTTTGTGTGCCACCAACGGACAATATACCATTACAGCCACCGGGGCTTCTACTCCCTCTGTTGCCAATGACAGCTACACGATTGCTGAAGACAGTGTGGCTCGCTTCAACGTGTTGAATAACGATGCAGCTGGATTAACCGTGATGGGCATCACTTCGGGTCCCAGCAATGGTAAAGTGTCCATTAACATTGATAACACCATTACGTATTTACCCAATGCTGATTTCAACGGCTCCGATAATTTTACATATAAAGTAGTGAATGCATCTGGTGGAACAAATACCGCCACTGTTAGTATAACAGTGACAAACGATGCATGTGATGGTGGTACCTATCAAAGCACCCCTGCATCTTCCGCAACAGTTACTATTACGGCAGATAATACCAATAGCATTGATAATTATCAGGATAACAAAGGACCTGGTGAACGAGGAAAAAATTACGGCACTTGTTCTACCATCAATATTGACGCTCAGTCCAATAAGCAAAGCAGGGGTTTATTACAATTCAACGATTTATCTACAATCCCTTCGGGAGCTTCTGTTACAGGTGCTACTTTAAGATTATATATGGAATCCAGTGCTGCAGGAAGCAGAACTACTGATATTAACCAAGTAACACAGTCTTGGACAGAAGGTAATCTTTGTAATTCTTCTGGAAGCCCAAGCTGGAGCTCAACTTTTGGTGCTGCTACTCCAACGCCGACTTTCGATGCCACCGCATTGGACAGCAGAAGCGTGGACGCAACTGTTGGAGACAAGGACTGGACAAGTGCTTCTCTGGCTACCTTGGTTAGCGGCTGGAAAACAGGCACTATTTCTAATTTCGGGCTATTAATTAAAGATGCAACAGAGAATGGAAGTGGCTCTACTGTGAAAGGATTTACTTCATCTGAAGGTACACCTGCAGCGAACAGACCTCGTTTGATTGTTACTTATACAGTTGCGGCAGCATGTTCATCCATCCCAACCCGTGCACCTCAGTCTATGCCCGATTCGGCTTCCACTGTCAACGGCGTGGCTGTAAATATTGCAACGGCCACGAATGACTATTATCCTGTTGCTGGTGCCAAAACTTATTCTATTGTTACAGCACCTGTTTCTGGTACAGCTACCATCAATGGAACCACCGGTGTGGTAAATTATTCGCCTGCCACAACCTATAATGGCGTTCGCTTTTTAACTTATCGAGTGTTAGATGTGACTTCTGGTTTGGCTGATACAGCTACAGTCTACATAAATATCACAGATGCGCCGGTGGTCGCCAACAATGATTCACCGGCTGGCGCATTGAGTGGAACAGCTCAAACCATCAATGTAAAAGGAAACGATACTGATCCGGATATCGCCTCTTTAAGCAATGCTTATACGGTGGGCATTGCAAGCCAACCAACCAATGGAACGGCTACGGTGAATGCAAATGGAGAGATTGTGTATACACCTAATACCGGATTTACCGGAAATGATACCTTGGCATACCAACTCTGTGAACCAGCCCCAAGCTGTGGATCAGCTCTGTGTGACACGGCCTATTTGTATTTGACAGTCATCAACAGGGCACCCACAGCCACCAACGATACCAAAACCATTTTGCCTTGTTTGTCCAACACCATCGATTTGATTGGCAATGATACCGATCCTGAAAATGGTCTTTTAACCGTGGGCAATGTGAGCGCCTTGAGCAATCCTTCTGCAGGAACTTTGACGAATAACAATGATGGTACTGTAACCTTTACCCCTACCACTGGCTTTACCGGCACTGTAACTTTTACTTATACGGTAACTGATAATGGAGTAACACCACTGACTTCTAGTGCCGCTACAGTAAGCATTACGGTCAGCGCGCCCTCGAATTCTGCTCCGCTTGCAAATTTGGATGTGGAAACCATGAATATGGATGAAACAGATTATTTTTCTGTATTGGACAATGACACTGATCCAGAGAGCAATACCTTGACCAACCCTACGATCACTGTTCAACCTTTACATGGAACAGCCACTGTGTTGGTGAATGGTCTGATTAAATACATTCCTAATGCTGGTTATTATGGCACAGATACTTTGACTTATCAGATTTGTGATATCATCAATAATTCATTAACCTGTTCAACTTCCCAGGACAAATGCGATACAGCTAGATTGTACTATACCATTTTAGCTCCGAATACAGTAGTGGCTGTCAATGACGAAAACAGCACTTGGGTGAATACACCTGTTAGCGGTACTGTTTTAAGCAACGATTACGATCCGGAAGGAGACACGCCAATCCAGTTCAATGGATATATTATTGGCGGAGTGGTGTATACTTCTGGGACTATCACAGTTAGTGGCGTTGATGCATCCGGCAATCCTGTTGCCAACGCAGGTACTTTGTTGATCAATGCGGATGGCTCTTACACTTATACTCCTTCGAATAATTTTATTGGCATCGTCAATGTGCCCTATACCATTCAAGATGGCAATCCCAATACAGCGTATGATACCGCCATCTTACACATTACCGTTGATCCGACTCCATACAACACCAACAGTGTCATTGCTAATAACGATGAATACAAAACACCGATGAATGTGAACGTGAGCGGCAATGTCATTACTTCGAATGATTTCGATCCTCAGGGAGATCCCTTTACCGTGACTTCATATACTTTTGATAGTGATGGAAATGGAACCCAGGATGCAAATGGAACAATGGGCTCTGTAGTGACCATTGGTGGTGTAACCACTTCGGGTGTGCCTGTTTCCAATGCCGGCACGCTCATTCTCAATGCGGATGGTAGTTTCACCTTCAATCCGCAGAATGACTTTACAGGAACCGTTGATATTGTCTATACCATTACCGATTCAAAAGGAACCACTTCTACTGCTATTTTGCATATTGTAATTGTTCCGGATGCCAATGGTCCTTTGAACGATCCTCCCAAAGCAGGAGATGATTTTGCTTATACACCTTACAACACACCTGTAACCGGAACATTCAGTGCCAATGATGGCGACCCTAACAGCAATCCCATTTCTTATGGTGGCGTCACCATCAATCCAGCGGGTCCTGCCACTCCAATAGGATCACCTGTTCCAACAGAACAAGGGGGTACCATTCAGTTTTATTCAAATGGAACCTATTTATATACACCGCCAACGAATTACTCAGGTCCGGATAAACTGACGTATCCAATTTGTGATGTTACTGCTATTGCTCCACAGCCTTTGTGCAATGATGCAATCATTCACTTATTGATCGCACCTTCTTCTCCTTTGACTGCCAATGGCATCAGCTTGACAACGGCGACTACTGCAGACGGTTCGGTGAAGCTCAATTGGTTGACTGCAAGTGAAAACAATACTGCATACTTTGAAGTGGAACGCAGTTTTGACAACAAAACATTCAGCACCATTGGCACTCAACCTGCTGCTGGAAATAGTGCTGCACAAACGAAGTACAGTACCACTGACTATATTAGAGGACTTCCTGTGTATGGTGTTATTTACTATCGCGTGAAACTCTACGACAACGACGGAAGCTTCAAGTACAGCAACATCAGTATTGTTCGATTCAATGATGCCGAAGTTTCGATTTGGCCCAATCCAGCCAAGGATTTCCTTCAAATTAGCTACTTCAGCAATACCAATACCCACATGGAAATACATGTGTTGGATGTACAGGGTAAGCGTTTGTTGACCCAGCAAGCAGGTATCAGCAAAGGCATGAACCAGATCAATGTAAAGGGCATCCATTCCTTAGCTGAAGGAACCTATTTCATTGAGATTGTTGGATTGAATGGAATGCAGAAAAAAGTATACAAACTGATCAAAACCAATTAAAGATTCGTGGTTATACAAAACCAAAAAGGAGCTGCATTGCAGCTCCTTTTTTTTATCCATTCAACTGAGAATATTACAATGTCATTAAGATGGGATTTTCAATAAATTTCTTCAGCGTTTGCAAGAAAGCGGCTCCTACCGCGCCATCTACGCTTCTGTGATCACAACTGAGGGTCAGTTTCATGACATTGGTTACACCGAATCCTTCAGGTTTTTTAACCACTATTTCTTTAATCTTTCCAACAGCCAAAATGCAACTGTCTGGAGGATTGATGATCGCCGTAAACGACTCGATGTCCATCATGCCTAGATTGGAAATCGTAAAAGTATTGCCGCTGAATTCGGCCGGCTGTAGTTTTTTATCTTTTGCTTTTCCGTATAATTCTTTTGCTTCTGCCGCAATTTGAGCCATTGATTTCTGGTCGGCAAATTTAATCACCGGTACAATCAATCCATCAGGCATGGCCACTGCTGATCCAATGTGGATGTGGTGATTTTGACGAACAAAGTCTCCCATCCAGCTGCTGTTGACATCAGGGTGTTGCCTCAAAGCCAATGCGCAGGCTTTGATGATCATATCGTTAAAAGAAATTTTGACAGGACTCACCTCATTGATGGCTGACCGGGCGCTCATGGCATTGTCCATGTTGATTTCCATGGTCAGGTAAAAGTGTGGCGCACTGAACTTGCTTTCTCCCAATCTACGCGCGATGGTCTTGCGCATCTGGGTCAAAGGAATATCTGTGAATCCTTCAGTTGTAGTGGGTCGGAAAGGTGGTGCCACAAAGCTCGTGCCGCCGGATGCCTGATAACCATCTACATCTTTTTTTATAACCCTGCCACCATCGCCACTTCCCATTAATGCAGCCAAATCAATGCCTTTTTCTGCCGCAATTTTTTTAGCAAGGGGAGAAGCTTTGATTCTTCCGTTGTTTGAACTCGCTACAACAGGCTGTGGAGTGGAGGCAACGGTTGTTGCTTGAACAGGTGTGCTGTTGGCAGCGGATGGAGCAGCAGTAGCCAGGTTGGCACCTGCTTTTTCTGCAGCGATATAAGCACTTACATCGGTGCCGGGTTTGCCCACAATGGCAATGATTTCATTGATTTTAGCAGCTTTGCCAGCTTCTACGCCCACATACAACAAGGTTCCTTCCTCGTATCCTACTACTTCCATGGTGGCTTTATCTGTTTCCACTTCGGCCAATACATCATCCGATTTTACGTGGTCTCCAATTTTTTTGTTCCATGAAACAATTTTTCCCTCTGTCATGGTATCGCTGAGCAAGGGCATTCTGATTTCTTTGGCACCTGCCGGAAGGCTTACTTTTTCAGCAGGAGCGCTGGTGACAACCACAGCAGGAGCCGCAGGACTTTGGCTGGTTGCTGCTTCACCACTCAATAAGGATTCATACGCTTCTCCGGCTTTCCCCACGACAGCAAGAATACCATCCACTTTCACCGATTTACCGGCTTCCACACCTATATACAATAAGGTTCCTTGGTTGTAACTTTCCAATTCCATGGTCGCTTTGTCCGTTTCCACTTCTGCCAATACATCTCCCGGCTTGATCGTATCTCCCACTTTTTTATTCCATGCCACAATCACCCCCTCAGCCATTGTATCACTCAACCTGGGCATTCTGATTACCTCTGCCATGATTATTTTCTTTAAAGATTTTTTACGAGCCCGAAATTACATCAAAATCAGCAAAATCAAATTGCGTATTTTGGCCCTTTTGGAGGGATTTTAAGGCTTTTTTGATAATTGGCTGCCTGGTTTTACATGAAATCCAGGTCCAATTTCAATCGGTCTTTTAATTCTTTGATGAGGGGGTATTGTGCTACCAGGATTGCATATTGTTCTTTGGAACTGAGGGGCTTTTCTGTGTCGGCAGGGTCGCTTGCTTTTTCAATAAGCAAAACCTGGTAAGTGAGGAACCGGTTGTTAAAAAATTGCTGTAGATGGGCAATCAAGGGCGCCCGCTCGGATTCAATGAATTTTTGTTGAATCTTATTGTCAGTGATGATTTCAAAACTGTTTTCATCGACCACTTGCAGGACAGCCATTTTGAAATTCGTTACCGCAGAATGATTTTTGTCCTCGATGAGTTTTTCAATAAACAGGCTCCAGGCGTCTTGCAATAAATCTGCCTGCAAGGATTTTATCGCTTCAGGTTGGTTGTTTTTATGAGCGATTTGCTGTCTGATTTTATTCAGCGACCCTAGTTTACCGATACTTTTTTCGGCTGGCAGGTCGGCAGTTTTGGCAACCGATGGTTTAGCAATGGGTGGGGTGATCCTGGGTTCCTCAATTACCAGTGAAGGTGCGTCGGGCGTTTTCTTGGGTTGAATTTTTTGAGGGTGGTTTGGCAAAGAAACCATTGGCAAGGCCCTGAATGCAACGGCTTTGCTGGTGTCAACTATTTTTTTTTTACTGATGCCTTCATCTGTCAGGCTCAGCTGTAAGGCTTGGTGCAGATAATGAAGCTTGATCAACAATAGCTCTACATGCAATCTTTTGTTTTTAGCCATTTTATACTGAATGGCTCCCTCATTGATGATATTCAATGCGGCAATCAACCAACCAATATCAATTTTGCTAGCATACATCAAATACTTTTCCTTGAAATCTTCTGCTACTTCTAGCAATGCCACCGAATTAGGATCCTTGCAAACCAACAGGTTTCGAATGCATTCTGCAAGCCCCTCCAACAGTGTATCGGCCTCAAATCCTTTTTGATTGATTTCATCAAACAACAGCAATGAATCCGCCAATTGGCTTTCTTGCATTTGTGCAATTAATTTGAAATAGTAGTCTTCGTCGAGAATATTCAGGTGCTCGAGTGCATTTTTATAAGTGATTTTACCGCCCGTAAAACTCACAATCTTGTCGAGTATACTCAACGAGTCTCTCATGCAGCCTTCGCTTTTTTGTGCAATCAAATGCAAAGCGGTTTTCTCAGCAGTGATTTTTTCTTTGGTGGCTATCTCTTCCAGGTGTGCAACCGTATCGTTCGGCGTAATCCGTTTGAAATCAAAAATCTGACAGCGACTCAGTATGGTAGGAAGAATTTTATGTTTCTCTGTGGTGGCCAAAATAAAAATGGCATAGGGTGGCGGCTCCTCCAGAGTTTTTAGAAATGCATTAAAGGCTGCCTGACTCAACATGTGCACCTCGTCTACAATGTAGACTTTGTATTTTCCCGCTTGTGGTGCAAACCTGATTTGTTCTACCAGGGCCCGAATGTCTTCTACCGAATTATTGCTCGCAGCATCCAATTCGTGAATGTTAAAAGAGCTGCCATTGTCAAAGGAAACGCAGCTATTGCATTTATTACAAGCTTCTCCGTCTTTGGTTCTTTTTTCGCAGTTGATGGTTTTGGCTAAAATCCTAGCACAAGTGGTTTTACCTACTCCCCTGGGCCCACAGAATAAAAATGCATGTGCCAGCTGGTTGTTGTTGATGGCATTTTTGAGGGTAGTAGTAATATGTGATTGTCCCACCACAGTGCTAAAGTTCTGCGGTCTGTATTTTCTGGCGGAAACAACGAATTTATCCATATCAAAAGTGGGAGGATCCCGTATTCTCTAGCAAATGTAATTGTTCTAGGCTATACTAAGAGAATATCGGGTGTCTTTTAAAGGGTTTTGAAGGGTCAAAATTGTATCGAAGGGTTTGAAGGTTTCTGGAATTAAAAACCTCTCCTAAATTTTGAGCAATATTGAGCATTTTAGGATTAAAATCACCAATCCATTGCATTTCGTATGCCGTGTAGGGCAGGGCGTCTGATTGAATCAGCTTGGCTGATTCCCCAATGATATAAGCATCAACTCCTTTGCCCTGAAACTCAGGCACTACCCCAAATACCAATCCGGTAAACCGAGGATTGCGCTTGAATGTTTTAAGCCAGAGAAAATACAATTTGTGCATCCAACCAAAATGTCCATGCAAATATTTAAACCACTGATTTAGGTCGGGGAGGTTGACAAAAAGTGCAATCGGTTCTTCTTTGTGATAAGCGAACCAGATGATTCGTTCATCCATGACAGGCTTCATTTTTTTAAACATCAGCACTACTTGTTCTACCGATAATTCTTTTAGCCCGCCATGTCCTGCCCAGGCTTTGTTGTACACAGTAGCAAAATCTTGTGCATATTTTTCCAGCTGTTTTTTTTGCAAATGCCTGGCAGAAAAATCAGCATCTGCCGCATAGGGGGCATGTCGGTCCCAGATTTTTTGCTGCAATGGTTTTTTTGGATACATGCCAATGCAAATCTGGTTGTAAAAACATTGGAAACCGTATTGCTCAAATAAAGTTTGGTAATAGGGAGGATTGTAATTCATTCCATACAGTGGCGGATGAAATCCGTCTGTCACCAATCCCCACCAACGATCGCGCTCTCCGAAATTAATGGGTCCATCCATGGCTTCCATGCCATTTTCTATGAGCCATTGTTTGGCAGTGTCAAATAGTAAATTTGCGGCTTCTTGTTGATGAATGCATTCAAAAAAACCAATGCCTCCTACCGACATATCGTCGTCTTTGTTTTTATACTTCTTGTTGACGAAGGCTGCAATTCTTCCAATCAGCACTCCAGAAGCATTCTTCAGCACCCATCTTTGCGCTTTTCCAAAACGGAAAGCTTTGTTTTTGGATGGGTCAAATACTTCCAGTATGTCTTTGTTGAGGGGTTGAATCCAATGGGGATCGTTTTTGTACAATTGAACAGGAACGGCTAAAAAAAGTTTTTCGTCCAACGCATTGTTTACAGGAAAAATATGCATGCGTTCCATTGGATAAGGGTTTGTAACTCTGAATGGTTCAACACAAAAAATGTCTGATTATATCAGGATTAATATCCTGTCATCGCCTTATACGGCCATGATTTCTTTTTCTTTAGCTGCTAGCAATTTATCAACCATTGTGATGAATTTGTCGGTAGTGTCTTGCATCTCTTTCTCTGCATCTTTGGTTGCATCTTCGCTCAATCCTTCTTTTTGCTGTTTTTTAATTTGTTCAATCGCGTCTCTGCGGATATTTCGAATGGATATTTTACCATTTTCTCCTTCTGCATTACAGCGTTTTACCAGTTCTTTTCTACGCTCTTCTGTGAGTGGCGGCAGAAAAAGCCGGATGGAGTTTCCGTCACTTTGAGGAGTAATGCCAATGTTGGCGGCCATGATGCTGCGCTCGATTGGCTGCAGCATGGTTTTTTCCCAAGGTTGAACAGAGATGGTTCTGGCATCAAGGGCAGAAATGTTTGCTACTTGATTGATAGCGGTAGGCGTGCCGTAATAATCCACCATAATGCCATCAAGCATATTGGGGTTGGCCTTGCCGGCTCGAATTTTTGCCAATTCAGATTCAAGGTGCTGAATGGCTTTGGACATGGATGCTTCTGCATCAGTCAATATGGTTTCTAATGTTGCTGACATAACAATCGAATTGCCTGCGAAGGTACTAAAAATAAGGTGATTGATTTCTTGCTTTTTAAAGGATAAATCTTCTTTTGAAAGATTTTATTCTATTTCTATTGATTCTGAGGCAAGGGTAAAGATGGGCAGGGCTTCACTGGCAGCAGCCGTTTGGGCTGCCCCTGCTATTTTACTAAGGTTTTTTTTTCTGTGCCTGATGGCATAAACGATTCCTGTGTAGGCCAATCCGGTGAGCAATAGAATTCCCATGAGTAAGGTATTGCCTAATCCTTGTAAGCAATAAGCCAATAAGATAAAACCAATATTGGAAGCCACATAAATAAGGGTGGTGCTTCTATGAGACAACCCGATTTCTAAAAACAAGTGGTGCAAATGATTTCTGTCGGGGCTAAAAGGTGACCTTCTTTGCAAAATGCGCAAGGTGAACAAACGCAATGTGTCAAATAGAGGCATCATCAATATTGCGAAAGCGATGGCAGGAGCCGCCGATATTTGAACAGTGGCATTCGGTGTGGCAGCCACATTAATGAATTTGATGGCCAAGAAAGCATTGCTCAATCCTAACAACAAGGAACCAGTATCGCCCATGAATATTTTGGCAGGTGAAAAATTATAAATCAAAAATGCCAATAGTGCACCAATCATCGAAAAGCTCAATACCGCAAAAGCCAGATGTCCTGTTTGATAAAAATAAATACCAAAAATCATACTGGTCAATACTCCTAGGCTGCCTGCTAGTCCATCAACACCATCGATCAAGTTGAATGAATTCGTGATGACAATAATGGTGAATGCCGATAAGACGATGCTGGCCACATTCGGAATTTGATGAATACCCAGAAAGCCCTGCATGTCGCTGATGTATGTGCTGCCAAACTTGATTAAGATGGCGGCAGCAATCAGTTGTCCGGCCATTTTTTTGGAGGCGGGTAAAATGATGATGTCATCTTTCATACCCAAGAA
>CANGBQ010000012.1 GCA_947451985.1 Chitinophagaceae bacterium
ATAGGCTGTTTCAATATTTTGATTTTTATAACATTTATACAAAAGCAGCTTATTTGTTTCTATTGATTGGTATGAGTATGATGTCGTGCACCGATAACAACATCGATAAACACACCGAAAACCCACGCACTCGAAAGCCTGTCTATGTATCTCCCTCGGTTGACAAACGCGGGCGCATGCGCAAAGGATATGTGCGCATGCCGGTGAGCACCCATAAAAATGCCATTAGCCATCAAAACAAGAGTCGGTATTATTATCAAACCAGGGGTAAATACCATCGGCGCAGAAAACCTTAATGACCTGTATCTTTTTTCAATTATTTTACATTCTATATGAACATTGTTCAGATTATCCCCGCCACACCGTCTGATATCTTGACCTTACAATCCATTGGCCGACAAACTTTTTTTGAAACCTTTGCCGAAAGCAATACCGAAGAAAACATGGCCAAGTATTTGGAAGAGGGATTTTCCGTAGAAAAACTGACCGCCGAACTCACCCATCCCGATTCATCCTTTTATTTTGCAGTAGCCAATGATCAAGTCATTGGTTATTTAAAAATCAACAGGGGTGCATCACAAACCGAGTTACAATCAAACAAAGCCCTTGAAATTGAGCGGATCTATGTGTTGAAGGCCTACCATGGAAAAAACATTGGCCAGCGGTTGTATGAAAAAGCCATGCAGCTTGCCGAGGAACAACAAGTTGAGTATGTGTGGCTAGGCGTATGGGAGGAGAACCCAAGAGCCATCCGGTTTTATAAAAAAAACGGTTTTGTGGCTTTTGACAAACATATTTTTAAGTTAGGAGAAGATGAGCAGACCGACATCCTGATGAAGCGAAGCTTGCCCTAACCAATCTCCAACAAATCGGTAAAAAACTTATCTTGTATTGATACCATTTATTTCCCTTGATACACAACACAAAGCTGATGAAAAAAACATTTTCCCTCCTGGTCTTTCTTTGGATGATGATGCCACTCTGGCTCGCTGCACAAAACACCTGGGAGTTGGGTGCCTTTGAACAACAATTCTTAGGGGTGCCTGTCAAAAGCCCTGACATCGCGATGACGGAAGTGTATTCCGAAGAAAAAACCAATCTGGTCAACGCCGTCAAAAAAATCAATGGCGGGACTGCCAAACCCACCCTGGTGATCACCACTTTTCTGTCTGGTTGCGGACCCTGCTGGCGCATCATCGGAGAGATGGAAGATGCAGGAATGTCCAAAAAATATTCCATCATGGTGTTGTTTGTGGCAGATGAAGTGAAAAAACTAGACGAGATACGAAAAAAACTGGCTATCGAAAACAACCTGGGAGACTTCCATTTTTATGCATACGACACGGCAAGGGGAAAATCAGATTTGATCAGCGGTTCCACGCCTCAGTTTTTTTTGTTGGATAAAAACGTCAAACTGGTAGACAGCCACAACGGATATGCCATTGCTGCGGATGAACTGGATGCGGCCATGCAAGAGATGCTAAATGGAAAATACTTTACCGGAAACACTTTTTATTTTGACAAACTCAAAACCACCAAGGAATCCGCTACATACTATCTGGAGAAAAAAGTCATTGACTCCGCGGTGGAGCTCCGTCGGTATTACATCAACAAAGACAAAGGCACCCATGTACTGGTGAGAAAAGGACTGTATCGCATCACCCAAGCGGGCCTTCAGTCGGTGGATGGTGTCTATGAGTCATTTTACAAGAATGGCAACAAGATGGAGAAAATGATCGTTAAACAGGGCAATGTAGAACAGTACCAGGCCTGGTGGTCCGATGGTCAATTGGAGCAAGATTACAGCATTGCGGGTACCAAGTCGTACATGAAAGAATGGAACCAAGCCGGTGAGCTGGTTGCTTATACAAGCTTTAGCAACCAACAACCGGTGAATAAAACCTTCTACCAAAAGGGGATTGCCTACAAAGAAATCGACTACAGCCAGCAGAAAGAGGGTAAAAAATATTTGTTGCGCGATGGGTACACAAAAGTGAAAGAAAAAGTAATCAAAGAATTGCAGTCAACTATTTACAGTTTGGAACTGTACAAGCGCTGGCCAATGCAAGTCAATGAAAAAGAATGGATCATTACTTCTAAAAGCGGAGAAGACGATAAACCAAATCGTATTGCAATTGTACGCTGGGATAATATCTGGAAGACGATGACAGATTCCGCCTACTGGTCGCAGGATGCCTATATCCGATTGGATTTGTTCCTGAAAGGCCCCCTCTATTATCTTAAAGACAAATACACCAAACCTTCCAAAGATGATGCATACCCATCTACCATTCAATACAGAGGAGATGAATATGCAAAAGATGATAGCAAAAGCAATTCCTACAGTTTTATATACTTCACCGAAGATGAAAAAAAGAAACTGGTGCTGGCCAAAAAGTTGATTGATCTGTATAAAGAATTGAATGATGAGCAGGATGATATAAAGGAGTATCGGTAGGGATGGAATAAAACAAATCTTTGTAGAAAATAAATTTTCTTTTACCTTAGTATTCACATCAAGATTCACGCAAGTGAAACCAACCGAGTCGAGAGACCGCGGTGGTAAAATGATGAGGGCCTTCAGCCAAAATAAAGCGCTATCTCCCCTATTATTTTCTTGGTGTATTCATTTTTAACCTTAAAAATCAATGCATCATGACCTTCGAAAACAATTCAGGAAAAAGAATCGTCATCGCCATCGACGAAAAAGTATGTTACAACTGCAAACACCGCCTTTGGGCAGTCGCCATCGGCGGAGGCGTCCGGTGTATGAAAGAAGTGAAAAACGGCTGGCCACCGCCTATTCCAGGACTAAGAAAATCATGCGATTCGTTTGCAATGAGCGTTGACATCAAAAGAAAACTTCAACTTAAAAAAACCAATCAACTACTCGAGGGCAGTTTATCCATTCGACTACAAGAATATCTATGGCCCGAGGGTAAAACATTTGCCGAGATCTTAGATGAACTCACTGAACTGCAAGATGCGCGAGAAGATGAAGTGGGTGCCATCATGAGGATTATTCAATCTCAAAAGGGCCATGCTTCTCTTACAGAGGAGCAAGAGCTCAGATGGGAGGTTTGGAATGATTTAAAAAAATTGGCGGCAGAGGTAAGGGGGCTGAAGGAATGGGTGGAGGGGGTTAACAAGTATTGACTTTATATGGTTATCTAATAATTCCTTTTTGATGGTATCACGCTTCTGACACCGCCCGTGGGATCTTCAATATCCCCATTAAATCTTGGTATTAAATGAATATGAACATGTGGCACAGTTTGACCGGCGGCTTCATTGATATTAATACCAACATTAAATCCAGCGGGATGATATTTTTGTTGAACTACTTCTTTAACACGATTTAAAAGTTCAAAACAATCCGATTGCTCTTGGTTAGTCAAATCAAAATAGTTGGCAGTATGTCTTTTAGGTATTACTAATACATGTCCTTCATTTACTGGATAGCCATCATAAATGGCAAACGAGGTTTCAGTTTCTAATATTATTTCTCTTTCTATTTTGCAGAAAGGACAAATTGTATTTTCACTCATTATTTTAAATATTCAAAACCATTATTGGCAGCAATGGTTATTAATGGTTGTATGGTATTTTTGAATTTCTCTTTAATTTCTGCTACTTCAGCATTTTGAAAATCCGTTGTAATTGTTAAATAGTCTTGTAGTGTTTTATTGCGCGGCTCTTTTTCTCTTACAATTTTTAGTCCTTTTAGTTGTAATTCAAAGAATGGATCAAAATGCTTGTGAAATGATGGTAACTTATCGCTCTTGCGGCTGTTGAATGATTTATCTGCTGGTATTAAGTTCCAGATTAAGTCGTGAGATACAAAATTGTAGGGTATAAAATGTTCAACGGCAAAATCACCTTTAATTAATTCTCTTTTTGTGTAGATACATTTTACACTTACCAATTCATCTAATACAATATCCCAAAACTTACGTTGTTTTGTGAGACTATTTCTTGATGCAGGCTTTATCAACTTGTTTGCGATTTCTGGAACATTGGGATTCCTGGCTTGTAAAAACAATGACAGATTCCAGTAACAAAAATCTCTAATGAATGCCGCATTTAACAAAAAATAATTCGCCCATAATATATCTACGTTAATAAAATCAGTATGCAATGCATAGGGTGCATAAAAAGGGGAATGTTGTGATTTTTTATAAACTGAAACTTTGTCTTCTCTGGGGAACCAAGGACTCAAAAACCAGTGTGGTACATTGTTATCAAACTGGGCAAGGGCCTTTTTAGTTATTTTATTTTCAGAACGCAGCAGTTTATTTGTAATATCATTTTTTTTTGCATCAATAGTTAGCCCTTCTGAGATTTTTATTGTTTCGATGGCTGCTTGTAATTTATCTTGTACGCCAAATGAAATATGGAAATAATTTATGGTATACCAGGCATTGCTAATCATTCGTGCAAATAATTCTTTTTTAGGAATCATTGTTGATTCCGGTTTAATGCGCGCTTCCAGTGAATCGACAATTGATAATAACCAATAGAATTTATAGGTTGCTGAAGTATTATTAAAGCACGCAGCTAATTTTTCAATTGGTAAATTTTTATCTTTAGGTAGCTGGTTCATTATAAATTTATCTTGTCAAAACCTATCGATTCTAAATAATTGTAGGTGCTATTATAATATTTTTCGTCTCTGGTTGGATCGTCTTTATCACCTTCAGGCACTACAATAACCATTCCTTGTCTAGCTCTGGTTAGTAAAACCCTGTAGGCATTTTTTAAATACTGTTGCCTTTCGGGCTTTTTAATATTTTGCCATTTATTACCAACAAAAGAAAAATGTTCCCAGCCGTTTTTACCATATCTAAAATCTCCATCCCATGTAACACAAGTCCAATCTAACTCAAGGCCTTGAACCTGAAATTCGGTGGCAACATCTTCCAAATAATAAGACGAGCGGACGTCATCTTTATCATCAAGAAACCAATGTATAGGATCAATTGGGGTTTTTACATCAATTGCATAAGGCTTCAATCTTTGGGCTTGAGAGGAAACAATTAATCCATAACGCTCAGTTCCTCTTGCCATTGACTTCACCCATTTTTTCGCAGTATTCACATTACGGGTTAAGACTATAGGGTATTTATGTTTTATTTTTTGGTAGAGACGTTGAGCTATTTCTATGTCTTTATCTAATGTACTTTTAATAAGATAAGATAAGTCTTCAGCTCTAAATGATCGTAAAGAAACTGAAAGATGTAGTTCCGGTTTTATCAAAACGTGTTGATGAGATTTTACAAGACTTAGTGCTTCCCCTGCAGCGTATTCGGTGTCTGTTAATTTATTAGAAACATAAATTCTCCAATCTAGGAAAGACCGATTTAATGAATTTATCCATTCGCTTATTCCAGCCTCTCCGGTATTAATCTCTTGACCGCCACCCACTAAACACACTATTACAGCCCAGTCTTGGTGTCTGTTTAAACAAGAAATCAAAAACTCGGGCTCTGACATATGAAAGTTCGGCATACCTTTTTTTCGACTCATGAAATTTACAGTTTGCTCAAAATTCCAGGCGCGTTGCGCTTCATCAAAAATTGCAACATGATCAAAAGGTGCTTTTTCATCCCGTAAATATTCGTCTCTGTAATGATGTACGTTTTGAATGAGTGATTTAACCTCACTCATTACCTCTCCCTTCTTAATTTTTTCTCCTTTTGCTTTAACTCGTTTTACTTTATCCCTTGTCAATGCTTCTCTGAGAATGGAAACCAGGGGCCCATTACCAGATAGAAAAACACTGGTTAATCCTTCCTCTTTATCAAAATGTTTATTGGCAATGTCTAAGCCTACTAATGTCTTGCCTGCTCCAGGCACACCAGTTACAAAACATATTGCTTTATGCTTATGTTTCTTCGCCTCTTGAATAATGTTAGAAATCGAGGTGCTTGTAGTAGACAGGTTTTCTGCGGATGCATCGCTTCTAGTTATATCAGCAACAGAATGCCCTTGATACAAAGCCATTGCGGCTTCTATGATAGTAGGTGTTGGGGAATAACGCCCTTGTTTCCAGTTTTCGATATTAATGTTTTCGCCTTTTGAAAATTCAAGAACATGCTGAATAATGATTTTTAATCCTTTAGAATTTGTCTTAATGGGAAACAAAAGCCCATCTTGATGATTTGTAAATTCAATGTGGTGATAATACTCTTTTGCATTAGTTGAAATGAGTATAGGTGCAATAATTTCTTTATGACTAGCTTCATGAAAATGCTTTAAGTCTAGCGCGTAGTCCCAAACCTGATCTATGGCTGAATTAAGATATTCTTTTTCACCAACTTTAAATTCTAAAACAAAAATCACATGATTGATGATGAGCAATACGTCAATTCTTTTTCCCATTCTAGGAATTGCATATTCAAAAAAAACAGACCCTTCAAAATCTTTGAGTATATCTTGTAATAACCCAATTTGTTGGAGCCAGGCATCCCTTTGAGTGCGTTCTAAAGAAAATTCATAATTGAGTGTTAATGCACTCAAAATTTGTTCTGTCTTTTTATTACAAAAAGCCGCAATATAATCTGAATAATAGTGTCGAGTCATTACTAATAGCTAGTTGTTTTTTTAAAATACTCTCTTGTCTCCTCATCCACACAATAAATATAACAACCTTTCATTCCTCTAGTCATCAATGTTCGGTAGGTATTCTTTATTATTAAATCCAGTTGTTCTTTGGCCTCCTCCGGATTTTCTTTCATCAGTTTTTTATACCCCTTTACAGAATTATCAGAAGTTGCTCTTTTAGAAGCATCTGTAATTACAACACCATTTCTAACAACCAAATCATCTCCAATGATTACGCCAATGTAATCCACTTCAAGTCCCTGACAGGTATGTATACAACCTACTTCGTTTACAGATTTAGGGCTAATAATCCAGGTACTACCATCTTCAGTAAGGTTCCATTTCATTTTAAAATCGTACTCCGGAAATTCAATATCGTAGGCGTTGAAATCTTTTTTACTTGGCCATTTCCAGCAGTAACCGGCAACCATTCTGGCTCTGTTATTGATGTTGTTTTTTTCAAAAATTAAATCTCTAAGTTCAGTAGGATTATCCAATATTCTGAAATCGTAATCAACCCCTGATAAATCCTGATTGACTGTTTCTCTGATTTGTAGTGTGTTGTCAAGCCAGGCCAAATAGCCATCAGAGCCATTACAACGGAATTGAGAATTTAATTCCAGTTCAGTAATACTTGTATTGGATAAATGTGCCCACTTGATAATTTCTTCTTTTTGTCCGATGTCTTTTAAAGTTACCCGTTGGTCTTCATCCAAAAAGAAAACTGAAAATTTAGATGCGTTAATAATTTCTTTGATTTGATTTTCTCCCAGGTTTCCAAAAAGTCCGCTGAATTTATTTAGTCGATGTGCTTCATCAACTATTAGTGCGTCGTATTCATTTGCAGGGGAATCGATGAACGCTCCCGAACCTCTGAACATATTTCTGATTTCGGTTGCCTTTAAACTTCCTGTTAGTCTTGCTTCATATACCGCACGAGGTGCCGCATTTTTAGAAACATATTGTGTGAGCAGACCCAGCTTGGTTAATTCCACCAGTAAATTTATGGCCACCACAGATTTTCCCGTTCCTGGACCGCCTTTAACAATCAATACCTGTTTATTTTTTTCACTAGCGTGTTTTGCAAGAGCTATTGCATTTTCATACACCACCTTTTGATCGTCAATCATGACGAATTCCTGGTTGCCTTTTATCATTTTAGTGATGCTGTCGGCAAGCATTTTTGATGGTTTAATTTTTCCATTTTCAATTCGGTACAGAATATTACTCCTGTCTCCATATCTCACATGCTTCTTAATAAAATCACGCAGTTTAATAGCATCGCTTTTCAGAAATACCGGAGCCTTATTTATATACTCGGCATAAAATTCATTTCTTATAACTCCATCTTCTGCATAATTGTGCAAATAGGCGCACGGATGCAATTGGATGTTTTCCTTGTAAACCACTTCGTTAAACCCTTGCAGTAATGTTGCGTATGACCATGCCTGATAAGACGGATGGGTATGTTCTCCTAGTCTTCCTCCTACATATGTTTCTACAATAGAATCTTTGCTTGTTAACCTTGCCTCTGACCATTGCTTTAATTCTATGAGAATTACCGAGTCTTTGCTGTCTTCGTTTTGTCCCGAGATGATAAAATCTATTCTTTTACCTGTTTGAGGAATCTGGTACTCTATAGCAATACCACAATCATTGGGAATCATAGTGTCTTGCATGATTCTGTCCATATAACTTAAGGAAGATGCCCAAGATCGAATTTCAGCAATGCCAACACCTCGATTCAACTTCAACTTTACATTATTTAATACGATATTCTCTATCTCATTGGTAAGCACATCATTCAAAAAATCAGATTTAGTTGAGCTGTATACAATCATAGCTCATTGTATTTTTTAGCAGTACCTTTTGCTTTATCAACAGGATACTTTTCTGCATTCTTCTGAATTTTTTCAAGGAGAATATCTTTCACATCAAATCCGTATCTATCGGCGAGTAAAAAAGCATAAGCAAGCACATCAGCCAACTCTTCTTTTATCTTTTCCTTATTGGCTTCTTCTGCGTTTTTCCAGAGAAACAATTCAAGCAATTCGCCAGCCTCTACATTAATTGCCAGTGCCAAATCTTTGGGATTATGAAACTGTTCCCAGTCTCGTTCATTCCTGAATTTTATAAGTGCTTCGGTTAAGGTTTTTATATCGGACATATACTTTTATTGATAGCGTTAAATCTATTCACAATCTACTAAATCTCTATTTATATTCTCGTTTTTGATGATATTATAAAACCGGCATCAACTGAAATATCACATTAGAATCAGCCGGTATATTAACCACCAAGTAACTTGAAACCCCATCTATTAGAATTTCTTTTTCAGGTAGAAACATTGTTATATGGGTTTCCGTCCTAGCCCCATTATGAATGGTGATTTCCAATTCCTGTTCTGTATTAATCCCGCTCCCTCTAAATCCTTTAGTGCTCGCCAACAAAGAAAGGGCTTTATAATCATAATCGGCATTAGGAATTCTAATCGTTACCCCATCTGGTAATTCCTGGTTTAAGAACAGAGCCACCAATTGCATTTGGTTAATAGCCTTATTTATTTCAACTACAAACCCGTTAATCATACTAGCACATATTTGACATAACAAAGGTATGGTGCTGACACCTCCAGCTATTGGAGGGGTTCCTTACGTCTGGTCTCTACAAGGGCATTGGTTTGCTCAGTTATAGATCTACATAACCGGTGTGGCCGTCAACAGGTTATCTGCCCGAAAATTGATTATTAATAACCCACATCCAAAAAACGATTGCTGATTTCATCTGAAGGAATCATACAATCCTGTCTCCTTCCAAATAATCTATACCTGTTTTTCGCGAATAACCTGTAAAAAAAGTCTCTTATCGGAGCGGGGATGACAACAATGATCAATAGTAACCTGGGCTTCCCCTTCAGCAATTTGACAATTTCAATCAATGCCTTTGTTTCCTTGTAAAGGGTAGTATCATCCTTAATGAAATAAATGGTATCGCTGTCATTTGTATCAATATTGAACGACTTAACTATTTTCTTTCCGGCCTCACTTTGTTGAGCGGCAAATTTTAAACGGTTGTCTGTATCATATTTTATAATTCGTATTACCGTTGAATTACAAAAATTACATACCCCATCAAACAATACAATATTCATTGGTTACTATTTATGTACCTGTTGGCCTTACCTTCAATGGCTTCCAAGTACATGTTGTGTGGGTGAAAACACCAACAAAGGCAAAAGTCAAATGATGAAATGAACCAGGAAAATTAATCCTTGACGCAACGTACGGACAGCCCATTTGCTTTATCCAGGTTGGGTCTGCTCACATCGCCATCAACGTAACCCAGCACCCTGAGCCAGGCGTAGGTAGCACTTGATTCCGTAGCAGTCCACCATTTGCCGACGTCGCCTTTATAACTGAAGCTGCCACTGGAAGTACAGGCTCCACCCGGAAGGCCTGCGAATCCGCTGCTGTTGGAGCCGTTTTTGTTGCTATTCCATCCGGCTTTAGCTTTCATCTTGGGGCCCGCTCCCACTTCTCCGCCCAAAAAGTCGGTAAGTGTTTTCCATTCATCATCAGTTGGTACATGCCAGCCCGAAGGAGCCAACCCTCTTTCATCATTTACCGCATACCAGTTGTATATCTTGCCGTATTTTTTGCCATTGGCAGGATCGTTCTCGTAATAACACCAGGCAGGCTGTTTGCTTCTGGCCGCCTGGTACCAGTCTTCATATGTTTTGGCTTCGGGGATTGCATCGCCATTCCGGAATCTCGATACATTGAGGTTTTCGGTCATCCAACGCTGGCCGCCGATGTCAACGGCATTGTATTCTTGTCCGTAGGCAATAACCGATAATACTGTCAATACAATGGCCGAGCACAACTGTTTAATTTTTTTCATGATGGTTGTTTTGGTAGTGGAGTAGATTTTTTAAGAATGGGGTGTAGTCCATCGAATATATTACTATATTTTCAAAAAAAACGCCGCCCTTGATTTTTATCCTTTGGTATTCAACAAAGAATAAATTTCCGAATCGATGAATTGCCCGTTGAAGAAATAGTTTTCCTTGAAATAAGCCTCTCTGACAAAGCCAGCTTTTTCCAACAGCTTTTTAGAGGCCAGGTTTGCCGGGTTGATGTTGGCCTCCATACTGTGCAACTGAATCTGTGAAAAGCCAAATTCAATTACTTTTTGCATGGCCTCGAACATGATGCCCTTTTGGTGTTCGTTGGTGGTTAGCATATACCCGATCTCGGCTCGATAGTGGGCCGCGATGATTCTGTACAATCCGATGTTGCCGATTTTAACGCTGGGGTTGTCTTTTTTGAAAATACCCCAGGAGATGCCCTCCCCCGCTGATTTCATAGTGGCCATTTTTTGAATCAACTCCTTTACCTCCTCTATCGATGTGGGAATCGGCCTATCGATGTAGCGCATGATGGTGGGATCGGTTCTCATCTCAAACAAGGCAGGCGCGTGCGCGTCTGTGATTTCCTGTAGAATCAATCGATCGGTTTCAAGAATGGGAAATGGGGAGAAATCCAGATTGAGCATGTTCAAATGTAAGTATAAATACTGTTGTTGATGATCACTTCATTCATGGTGAGTAGTGGCCTTTTTTGTGACTGATTGATTGAGCAAATGTGTTCTGAACAGGCATCCTATGCTCCAGAAAAAAGCGGCAAATACCGCTCTTTTTTCTGCCACCCAGCTGAAGTGAATGGTCGGTCGGCAGTAGTAATTATCTATAAATCAATAAAATGGTTCGTTCCCCTACTAAAAAGCAATCCTCCTACTGATAAATCTGATCTCACCTTTTGGAGAAAATAAGTTATATTTAATAAAACCAAATATCAAATTGACCAATAAACGATTTGAAGCCATCTATCAGATTTTGCTGTCGCCCGCCACGCAAAAGAAAAGTGAGCGGATTTTTTTAACCATAGCCATCATCAGTTTTTTCATCCACTTGTCCATCATTTTATTGGTCAAAGTCGGCATCATCAACCCCGGGGATGCATCCAGTTTTTTTAACAATCCGATAGTAGCCATTTATACTCCTTTCTCTTTCATCCTTGTATATGAAGTGTATCTGTTGATCTATTTTCTGCCCAGTTCCCTTACAACCTATGTAAACAAACAATACGAAATCATCTTGCTCATTATCATGAGAAGGCTTTTCAAGGATCTGGGAAAACTCGATATCTCTTCCGATTGGTTCCGTATCAAAACCGATTTGCAGTTTACCTACGACATAGCCACCTCCCTGCTGCTTTTTTTTCTGATATATCTTTTTTATGTCCATAGTCAAAAAAAGCAGGAGGCCACCCTTGACAGGTCTGTGGTTCGAGAAGGAACAAACAAATATATCAGGCTAAAAAAAATCATTGCTTCATGCCTGGTTCCTGTCGTATTGGTACTGGCCGCCTATTCATTTATTAGCTGGGTCCTTCATTCAATAAATGCTTTCGGACAAACAGGAGAGTCTTTCAAAAACATTAATAATATTTTCTTTGAACAGTTTTTTTCACTTTTGATTATTGTGGATGTCCTCCTGTTGCTGACATCGTTTTTTTATACTGACAAATTCCATAATGTAATTCGAAACTCAGGATTTATCATCTCAACGATACTTCTTAGGCTTTCGTTTGCCGTTGAAGGACTGATGTACAATCTGCTGGTCATGATTGCAGTCATATTTGGTCTGGTCATTCTTGTTATACACAATAAGTTCGAAGAAAAAATTAACGCTGAAAAGATTTAGGTTCTCAACTTCATTAATATGACCAACAATCAAAAAAAGATATTCAGACTGTTGAAACGGATTTATTATCCTATTGCAGCCTTGATGATAATTTACTTTCTGTCAATATGGTTCAAGCCCTCACTGGCAGATGACCAAAACAAGGTGTCCATTTTTTTACATTGGCTTGTGAAGGGCGTATCCTTCTTGGCCTTTACCATTGTGGCGGTGGGATTTGTTGCCTTGATACAACAATTTTATTTGCAGCGCACACAAAATGAAAATGAGTTGATAGATGCTACTGATGATAAAATACTCATGAAGCTGTACGCTCGTTATCAATTTGCACAAACCCTTATGGGATTTCTAATAACCTTGTCGTTTTTAACAATATTAAACATTCTCTTATTCCAGCCGACACTGATTTTTGAAGCACAACAGGTCCATTCATTTGGAAGTTTTGAAAAAATTATCTTCGGAATCTTTTATCTTTTCACGCTTCCCTTGGTACTTATTTCCGGCGTTCGGCTGTGTAGCGGATTACCCCCCTATTTTATCGCTACAGAAAAAGGATTCTGTTATCAGCCGGCAGCCATAAGTACTGGATGGATCCTTTGGGAAGATGTTGAAGCGTTTGGCGAAACAACGACAATGTATAGAAATCCAGCGATCAATGCGCCTGACCTGAAGCCGGCATTGGGTATTAAGCTTACCCATCCAAAAAAGTATAATGATTTACAGGTTGCGCCCTTGTTTAAAAAAATAACCACATTAACCCAATCGTTTAATAATTACCAGACAGAGGGCGTAGGCGACATCATGCTGAATCCGTCAGATTTTGGGAAAGACTACGACAAGGTCGTCGCTTTGTTTAAGGAACGAACCAGCATGAAACCTTAGCTATCCAAACATTGAAACGCAACGGCAACGAGATACAACAATAGTTGCAACCACCCTAACTCATTGATTGTAAAAGAAAAAGCCATCATTTCTGATGGCTTATCTAGTTGGGCTCCCCTTAATAATGAAAGTTGCAGCTATAAGAAAATAAACAGCATACTAAGTAGTAGTGTTATTTGCCATTCCAGCCATCCATAATTCCTGCTTTGATATCTGTATAATTAGTAACAAGCCAAATGGCAAGCATAATAATTGTCAAAACTTTCCAATGGTTTTTAACTAGGGTTTTAAGGTCGTTGATGAATTGATTCATATCTGTTATTTTGAAGTTGAAATTAAATTCGTATGGCTTTTCCTTTGATTTATAATTGAGTTCAGAAAAATCTGTTTCTAAGACGCGACTTAACTCCTTCAAGGAATGAAAACTTGGCTTGACCTCATTGTTTTCAATTCTTTGAATTGTTCTAAGTGTGATAGATGTTTCATCAGCAAGCTCGCTCTGCGTTAACCCTTTCTTAAGTCTAACATCCTTAATTTTTAAACCTAAACTCATAAGCAAATTTAATATTTGAATTCATATATTGTAGCGTCATTTCAACGACATCTAGACGACATCAGTGTGCTTATTCAGCTGAAAATGATACACCGGTCGTTTGTATAGAATATTTTTAGGAAAACATAATTTATTTTTACTTCATGAAAAAAGCAATAGTTATTGGTGCCACCAGTGGTATTGGGAAATCGATATCTGAAATATTAATACTAAATGGTTATGCTGTTGGGGTTACAGGAAGAAGATTGGAAATATTGAAATCATTAAAAGAAAAAAATACCGATAAGATATTTTATTGTCAAATGGATGTACAAGAGTTATCTTCTATTGAAACGATTTGCGATAACCTCGTTAATCAATTAGGTGGCTTAGATTTAATAATTATATCTGCTGGAATTGGCGATGAAAATAAATCACTTGATTTCGCCATTGAAAACAATGTAATTAAAACCAATATCCAAGGGTTTACTTGTGTAGCGGATTGGGCTATAAGATACTTTAAAAAACAAGGATATGGACATTTAGTAAACATCAGCTCTATTGCAGGCCTGATGGGAAATGGAGAAGCCCCCTCTTATAACGCAACCAAAGCTTTTCAAATTAACTATCTCGAAGGATTAAGATTAAATGCAGACAAATCAGGAACTAATATTAATGTAACTGATGTGCGACCGGGCTATGTAAATACCGATATGGCTAAAGGAGAAGGAATGTTTTGGATGGCACCTGTTGGAAAAGCAGCACAGCAAATTTTTACTGCCATAAAAAGAAAGAAAAAAGTTGTTTATATCACAAACCGTTGGCGCATTATAGGATTTCTACTTAAAATAATGCCTTATTCAATTCTACGGAAACTATGATAATACTATAGCTATATCAATTAATTTTTGGTATCCTAAAAAGAGGAGTTGCAACTACCCTAACTCACTGATAGACAAAGAAAAAGCCATCATTTCTGATGGCTTGTCCATTATGGCTCCCCCTGCCCGACTTGAACCAACGACCCTCTTCTACAGGGGATATAGTGTTATAAGTTATTTACAAACAACATTTTAACTTAATTGAATTTTATTGGTTAACTACTTTTTATAGTATGGGTAACCAATTAGATACTTAAACCATCAATAAAAGAACTATAGCAAAGGTAAAAAATACAATTTTCTTATTCCGTTAATACATCACCAATATTTTTCAACATTTCCCCAGCCCATGATAATATTTCTAAATTAAATAATTACGGTGCTTATTTCCGATAGTAATTTATTCAATTCTAAAAATATTTACTTTAGGTTGATTTTGGTTATTATCATTAATCAAACGAATAACAGTTTCAGTTCCATCATCAACCCAATCAGGGGTGATGTACCTCTCTGAAATTAACATATCAAAATCTTTTTCTGGTATTTGTAGTAAAAATGGGGGCTTGATATTGGTATTTGCAGAGATCTTTGATTTATGCTTTAGTATTTCAAACATATCATCCTCAGCAAGCTTGGATAGTTCATCTACAGTTTGCTGATGATTATACACTTCTATTTTAATACCAGGAACTAGACCAACTAATCTTGTCAATTCCCTTTTTATTATAATTGACACAATCTCCGAATACTCCTCCGTTGTATGGATGCAGTCATGAACAGGCAGGATTGGAGCATCAGGAAGCTCTCTACTTATTACTTGACAAATGTCTTCTAAAATTATTTTGCTTTCAACTCTTTGTAAAAGTATAGGCAGTATATTCGTTATTTTTTTGGAGTCAGGGTTTCCATGTTTGAGTTTACGACTTAACTGCTTAATAAATATGATTAGTTCAGCCTCCTTTGGAAACCACTTTGTAAATAGCTTAAATTCAGGGCTTTGATCTTTGTACCAGCCATCATCAAAAAGAATCATCATGACAGCTCTCTTTGCAGCAGTTCTGTCAGGGAAAACTTCATCAGCATTTTCTGCTTTAGCATTCTGAACCAACAGGCTGTAAAAGTCATTTTCCCATGAAATATCCTTAAACCCACCCTTCTTAATATCCCTATTAATATTAGTACCACTAAAACCTCCAAACATAAGGATAGAATATAATTGTTGTACTTCCTCTGTTGTTAGAATATCTGTGATTAGTTCTGGATATATGTCTTGTTTTATAACTTCCCAGTTTTTGGGGTTTAGTAAATAATTAAGTAAGTATGGTTGGCTACTTTTTAAGTCAATACTAACCAAAGGTTTCCCATCATAGAGATATAGTGTACGGAGTTCCTTTTTGGTATTAGACAGGAATGAATGCAGCCGGTGGTCTTTTCCCGTCTTACTCAGCCTCATTTCTCCCCTTCTAAAGCTCTCCATAGTGTCCAACATACTGTTGACTCGTTGATTAATTCTGGAGTGAATTTCCTCCAATGTTCTGCCCTTTGGGAGTTGTTTTGGAATACGTCCTATCAGCTCTGACCAGTAAAATTCAATAAACCCATGGACCGTTTTTTCATTCACTGATAATCTGGATGGGTCAAAGCATTTTGTAATGAAGGGAATTCTACCTAAAGCATCATTATTTTTTCTTTCAGTTTCAGCCTTTTCAGCCAACAGTTTCCCCCTTATAGAAGCCCCAATTGGAATATCACGGATTTTTGTCCCTGAAGAAATATATTTTTTAGTTAAACACACCACCTTGCTTTGCTCACCAACTTGATACCCATCTGACCGTGAAATGACTCCATGTTTTTCCAATAGATCAAGAGCTTCAACATAACGCTTACCCAACATATTGTTCATGATTGTTGAGGACAAGGGGTATCCCCCTTTTTGTTCAAAATCTTCTCTGTATTTCCTTTGAATTGACATGCTATAAAGAGTACTCAATATGTAATACATAGCAGCCTTTAGATTATTACGTTTTGTAACATTCATCTTTTCAGCTTTCAATATTTCATCTGCATCAAAGTTTGACGGCAAATAGCATGTAACTAAACTCATTTTATATCATTTTAAATCACATTTTGTTTTCTCAACAATTACTCCAAATGATTTTTTTTGTTGACAAAACAATATTATGTGGATATGTTTTCGTGATTGGTAATTGTACATTCCTTTAGAAGAATAGTATTAATAAATTGAAAAAAAATGATGCCAAATTGTCGGAATAGATGGCTATAATGAATTGGTAAAGATTATTTAAATGGTTTGTTTAAATGTGTCACAGGTCCCCCAACTAAGCTACCCCGGCCTTCTTTAAAAGCATATTTACCCCCTATCAGTTTTACAAATAAAGACGTGCACATTTAGATGTAGTTATTTGAAAGGAAAGTTATATGCTCAATATTCATTAACAATTTAAAAACTAAAACATGGTAACAGTAACCAACTTCCACGAAGTGGAAACAAAAGATGGAAAAACATTCATAAGCCTAGAACTGACTGGAGGCTTAGAAATTATTCAAAGTCAGACAACAGGTAAAATGTATGCCACCACAAGAAGGTGCAGAATACCTTCCACATTTGATGCCAAGATAGCTAAGATGATGGTAGGCACCCAGGTTGATGGTGACGTAGTAAGAGTTGAAACTGATCCTTATGAGTATGTCAACAAACGGACTGGAGAAGTCCTCCTATTACAACACAGTTATTCATACAGACCAAAAGGTTCTATGGAGTTAGTAGGGCAAACACAGGTACAAGAAATTCAAATGGCATAGAACATTGGGTTTCTGTACCTCTGGGGTTGGTAACATTTGTTATCAGCCCCTTTTTTATTTATTAAACTTTTAAAATGTAAACAAAATGAATTTACAAACAGCTTCAAGAAAGAAAGCTAAAATCAAAATGGGACTGCAGGGACCTTCGGGTTCAGGAAAAACCATGGGAGCATTACTTGCAGCTTATGGTATCTGTGGAGACTGGTCCAAGATTGCTGTAATAGATACAGAAAACCATTCAGCAGATTTGTACGCACATATTGGACCTTACAATGTAGTAGCTCTCTCTGCCCCCTTTACTCCTGAAATGTATATTCAAGCCATAGAGGTATGTGAAAATGCAGGAATGGAAGTGATTATAATTGACAGTGTCTCTCATGAATGGGAAAATCTTATTGACTATCATTCTTCTTTACAAGGAAACAGTTTTACTAATTGGCATAAGATTACACCCCGTCACAATAGTTTTGTACAAAAGATTCTCCAAAGTAATTGCCATGTGATATGCACCGTTAGAACAAAACAAGAATATGTTCTACAAGAAAAAAATGGAAAAGTTGTGCCTGAAAAAATAGGATTAAAAGCTATTCAAAGAGAAGGGTTAGATTACGATCTGAGCTTGGTGTTTGATTTAGATATTAAGAATTACGCAACAGCTTCCAAGGACCGAACCGGACTATTCTTTGGAAAGCCTGAACAAAAGCTTTCTGTAGGAATAGGAAAGCTCATAAAAAAGTGGTGTAACACAGAAAGCACAATTTCTATAAATGAAATATCAAAAAGGATAAGTGAATGTAAAAGCATTCAGGAATTATTAGACTTATATCAACAGCATTCAGAATATAAAGATGTATTGAAGCCTGAGTTTGAACAACAAAAGCGTAGAATTCTTATTAATGAAAATGTAACAAAGGAACTATCAAACAGACAACAATCATCAAATGGTATACATTGATGTACTTCTGAACAAGTCCGCCAAAAACAGCTTTGGTATGGATTAAATAGAATGAATGTTATTATTTGGAATAATAAATTAAAAGCAATTATGGATCCACCTAAAATCAATTATGTCAGTAACAATTCTATTATGGTCATCAATAACTATGGTTCTATAAGACAGCTATTTGTACCATTCAAAGTTCAAGTAATTCATGCTACTGCAATACTAGTAAAAGATGCATGGGTTGTAGTAGATGAAGTTGAACAAAGTGACAAATATCTTCTGCTTTATAGGATTGGCACAAACTGGTGGCCATACTATGTATTCAAGCTGTCAGTAGAATTTTAACAGCAACACTTAGTCCTATAAAAATTATAATTAACTATCTGTTGCCAATATTCACACAACCCTCATCATTAAATTGGTGGGGGTTTTCAATTTAACCAACATGAAACCAGAAATTATATCAGAGATTGAAATATCTTACAAACCCAAGAATGCCAAAAATCCGGCAGTAAAAAGCTCCGATGATGTTTATAGGCATTTGGTCCAGTTTTACCCTGAGGAAAGTATTGCTTTACAGGAACAGTTTACTGTGGCTTATTTAAATAGAGCAAATAAAATATTAGGTGTTTCAGTTGTATCAAAAGGAGGAATAACAGGAACGATAGCTGACCCAAGAATTATTATGGCTTTAGCATTAAAAACTGCCGCAACTGGTATAGTATTATGTCACAACCATCCTTCCGGAAATCTTCAACCATCTGCTGCTGATATAGAGATAACAAAGAAAATAGAATCAGCTTGTAAGTATTTTGATATCAACTTGTTGGACCACATAATTATTTCACCGGAAGGAACATACTTTAGTTTTGTAGATGAAGGACTGTTTTAGCTGAGTGGGAGTCACGTTTGTTTAATCCTTTCTGTACGAGAACATGAAAGGGTATTTTTATTATATTTGAACAGTAAACCAATTTTTAAACATAAACAGACATTATAGGAAAATTACATCTTTTTAAAATAGTTACAACTTAATCGTTGCTTCTTAGCTGAAAAAATCAAAAATAAAAGGTGCAAGGGGTAGAGATGAAAGTTCACGTAAAACGTGGGCTACACTCTGTTTGGTACCAATGGGCTTTGACTCCCTTCAGCTACTAATAGATGTTGTTAGCCCACGTGTCATTTTACAAAGGCATATTAATATGAAATTATTAAACAAAATAACCATATCAATATTTTTAGTTAGCTATTTATTTTTAAGTGGATGTAGCTCAAATAACACAGCTGGAGGACAAGTAAACCCTAATACCGTAGGAACTCCCTTTACTGTCAAGTATGAACTGCTAACAACATCTCAATTTGCCGATGTAGGCCTTCAGCTAATTCAATATTCTAACAGCACTGGTCAAAATGAGAATATTCAAACTAATTTGGCTGGACTTAATTACTGGTCAAAATCCATTAACGTAACTGCTTCTCAAAGGCCTTTGCCTCTATTATTTAATTGTGATGTTTTTGTCTACATTACAACACCAGGCTCAGTTACTATCAATATGTATATTAATGGATCATTAAAAGCTTCTTCTACATATCAAGCTGTTCCTAATCAAATGCCTGGCAGTACTAATTATTATGTAATCCCTTCAACCTTGCTTTATCAAGTAAGCTAACCCTATTGAAAGATATGTTGAACTTATTAGCCAAATGCCAGTTCAAGAATTTTAAAAAAGAAAAAATATGACAATTAAACAGCTTACTCTTATTTGTTATAGAAAAATTGATTTGACACATGTAAATATTAAATAGGATGTGTAAAAATGAAAAAACTTATTAATAAAAATAAAAGTTCATAAAATGAAGCCACTAATATTACTTCTTACATTAATTTTCGGGATTGCATTTTTCTCATGTAGTACTAATAATAGTGCAGGAGGAGGTGTAAGCCCTAACCAAGTTGGGACTCCTTTCACATTGAAATATGAAATCATTTCTTCTCAACCTATTCTTTTTGGTGTAAATCCCGGAGAAAGCTACCCTATAATTTTTTATACGAATAGCACCCAACAGGGAGAAACTGATAATAGTTTTATTTCTGGTACAATTTGGAGTAAAACAATAACTGTTACAACGCCGAACAGACCTTTTAATGCTCTATTACAAATTATGAACCCCTTGGTGTACTTATCTAGTCCTGGGACTTTAACAGGAAATCTTTATGTGAATGGGAACAAGGTTGCTCATTTGACTAATTCTACGACTCAATCACAATTGGGGAACTGGGTAAGTCTTTATATGGATTACAGTATACAATAGACCACCAAAAATTAAAAAATCAAGGTTATAATTATTTAATAAGGTTTAATTATATTTTTATTAATAAGTAAGTGACTTTTACTTGTAAATCTCTTTTATCCTCCCCATTTCAGCAGCCACCTTGGTATCAGATACCTTAGCGTACTGGTGAGTGATTTTGGTGGTTGAGTGGCCCAACATTTGAGCAATACTTTCTATTGATATACCATTCCCTAATGCTACTGTAGAAGCAAAGGTTCTTCTACCAGCATGGGAGGTAAGCTCTTTATTAATGCCACAGAAGTCTGCTATTTCTTTCAGGTATGAGTTGTACTTCTGTATAGAATAAACAGGAAGCAATGGTTCACTATGGGTAGTTTTGTAATCTGGGTTATATTCAAGTATAATAGACAGTGCTTTAGGTAATAGTGGGATAGCAGACCTAACATCAGTTTTCATACGATTCTTGATTATCCACTGATTACCATCTATACCAGTTGTAACATCTGAACATTTTAGTTCTGCTAAATCAATGAAGCTTAATCCTGTATAGCACTGTATAAGAAACAGATCTTTTACCAACTGAAGTCTTTTCATTGTAAATGATTTATCCTCCAGTATCTGCAGTTCATCAACATTTAAAAATGGTTTCTCTTTTACTTTATAGGTGACTTTATATTCAGTAAAAGGTGACTTGGGTAACCATTCCATATTTACAGCATACCTGATATACTGCTTTAGATTTTTAAGATGTTTACCACTGGTGTTTTGTTCATTGTTATACCTCTGTTTCATGAATATGTTGAAATCTTCAATGAAGTTTTGTTTCAGCTCTTTAAGCCTTATATCTTGTTTACCCAATGAATTTACAAAGTCAATTATCTTAGCTTCAGTACCAAGATATTTTTTATAGGTTGTAAGCTTTAAATCTGTGCCAACTCTTTCAAGTAATCTGTTATTACACAATTTCACCAGTTTCAGGAGGGTAATAGGTCCTTCTTCAACACCCTTAAGCTTGTCAATTATATTATTTAGATATACATCACCATCATGAAACATTTTAGAAAAGATACTGTAGGATTTTAATTCCAGGTCTTTTAGATGTTGGTTGATAATAGTGTGGTTGGGGTCACTATTTTTTACCTGGTTTTTATCTTGGTTCCAGTCTTTTGGTTTGATGAAGTAGCCAGTAGATAGCTGAGCTACCTTCTTGTTATACTTCAGTCTAAAAATAAGTGGAGCTAGCCCTTTAGAATTGATTTTAGCCTTGTAAACAAAATACAAGACCTTTAATGTTGTGGACATAACTTGGTTTTTTATTACCCCCTTTAATAGCTGGTGGGAGTGATACCAAGTTCTTTTAATGATGGTTAACTGGTTTTTGCCAAAGGGTTAACTAAAATGCTACCTGTAAGGACATAAAAAAAGCTTACAAACATTGATGTCTATAAGCTTTTTTACTTTTCTGCTCCCCCTGCCCGACTTGAACGGGCGACCCTCTGATTAACAGTCAGATGCTCTAACCAACTGAGCTAAGGAGGAATCTAAGCGTTCCCTTTTCACGGATGCAGGCATCCATTGAATCGGGGAGCAAAAATACTGATTTTCAGTTTTAATCCAAATTGATTTTAGGTTTTCAGGACCCAAAAAGACCCTTTTTTTCTTCGATGCCCACAAAAATTCCATCGCTGCGCTCCTCTATCCGATGGATTTTTAAAAAATAACCCTCCCCGCTCGTGTTTCGGCCGTTTTCCATGCTAAACCGATACCGGTGCAACGGACATACCAGGTTCCCCAGCGGATCGATGTACCCATTCGCCATTCGGGCCCCCGCATGCGGACAAGTAGCGGCACAAGCCAGCAACCGGTCCTTCGATAGTCCAACACACACACGCTTACCGCCCACCTCCACTTCGGTGAGTGTCTGCCCGTCGGGGAACAGTTCTTTGCGGCTTTCGGAGATTTTGTGCCAAGTAGTCATGTCGTTCAAGATTCAACGTTCAACGATAGATAAAGTTTAGAGGGTTTGGTGGGTTGTGTGGGTTTCGTAGGTTATACGAAAGAATCTACCAAACGTACGAAACCTTCTAAACCTTCGAAACCTATCCTCTAATAAAAATACTCCGCCCGGTACGGATACCTCACCTGGTACATTTCCCGCACTTTGTTCAAGATGGTTTGTCGGAGTGCGTCGAGGTTGGTTCGTTCGGTAGCAGAAACAAATACGCAATTGCCTTGCGTTTCGTTCATCCATCTTTCTTTGAGTTCGCGCAGGATGTCTTGCTTCACTTCGTTATCGAGCCACTCATCAAAAGCGATTTTTTCGTACTGGTCCATTTTATTGAACACCGTAATGGTCGGCTTCTCGGCCGAGCCCAACGCAGCGAGTGTTTTGTTCACCACCGCCAGTTGCTCTTCGTAACGCGGATGCGAAATATCCACCACGTGCAAAAGCACATCTGCTTCGCGCACTTCATCCAAGGTGCTTTTAAAACTCTCCACCAGGTGGTGCGGTAGTTTTCGGATAAACCCGACCGTATCGCTCAGTAAAAAAGGGGTTTGTTCAAACACCACTTTGCGCGTGGTGGTATCCAGGGTGGCAAACAATTTGTTTTCGGCAAACACTTCACTTTTGCTCAACAGCGTCATCAGGGTAGACTTGCCTACGTTCGTATACCCTACCAGCGATACGCGAATAAATTCTCCGCGTTCTTTTCGTTGGGTAAAAGCTTGCTTGTCAATTTCTGCAAGTCGTTTGCGCAAGAGCGCAATTTTATCTTTGACAATCCGTCGATCGGTTTCAATTTCTGTTTCACCCGGACCCCTCGTGCCCACGCCACCTCCTTGTCTTTCCAGGTGCTTCCACATCCCTTTGAGTCGGGGTAAAATATATTGGTACTGCGCCAGCTCCACCTGTGTTTTGGCCTGTGCGGTCTTGGCCCTGCTGGCAAAAATATCCAGGATCAAATCACTTCGATCAATGATTTTGACGCCCAGTAATTTTTCAATATTGATGATTTGAGAACCGGTCAATTCATCATCGAAGATGACCATTGAAACGTTTCCCTTGAGGATGATGTAGTTTTTGATTTCTTCCAGCTTACCCTTACCCAAAAAAGTTTTACTGTCGGGATGGGCCATTTTTTGGGTGAACCGCTTGAGGGTAATCGCGCCGGCGGTTTCGGCTAAAAAGGACAATTCGTCGAGGTACTCCGTTACCTGCTGTTCGGTCTGGTCTTTCTGCACAAGGCCTACGAGAATAGCCTGCTCCTCCTTTCTGACTACTTTATTTTTTTCTATCACGTATTTCGGTCGTTTAAAACGTTCAAGTCGTTCAAATCGTTCAACGGATTAATTCTTATTACGACAAACATTTTTGTCATTTACTTCATTCATCGTTAAACGTTGAACATTGAACCTTAAACGTAAAAAGTTGAACGTTATTTCGCTACAGACAACTCCACCCACTTCTTCAGCACATCGCATTTTCTGTAATCTGCATCGATCATGATGTAATAATTCTTGATCTTGGTGTCAAACCATTTTTCCAGCGCATCTTCCTTCTTCTGTTCAATGGCGCGTTGGGACACGCGGTTGTAATCGTCTTTCAGGTTTTCCCTGTGTGGTTCAGATTTGTTTTTCAAATAAATGAGGCGCACGCCTTTTTTACCGCGTTCATCGGTGTAGTCAACCGGCTTGGAATATTCTCCCACCGCCAATTCCTTCCACATCAGCACCAGGTCTTTGTCCAATTGATCAATGGTTAAAAAAGAGCCGTCTTTTCCTTGCAGCATACCGCCCGTAAACTTACTCGCATCGTCATCGCTGTAACGAGACACGGCGGTGCCAAAATCCATGGTGCCCGCAATCAGCTTCGCGCGCACAGAATCGAGTTTCTGATACCCTTCCTTCATTTCAACCTGGGTGACTTGTGGTATTTTCAAAATATGCCTCACCACGGCATCGTCTCCCGCTCTGCTCACCAATTGAATAATATGATACCCGAAACGGGTTTTGAATGGATTGGATACCTGACCGGGCTTTAAGGTAAAGGCTTTCGCTAGCCAAACCGGATCCAGGTCCTTCTGATTTCTGTTCACTTCGTACATACCCCCGCGGTCTTTGCTGCCTGGATCTTCTGAATACACAGAAGCGACGGTAGCAAAATCTTTTTTACCGCTTTCGATTTGCTTTTTGTAATCGGCCAATTGTTCGATGCAATATTCTTCGGCATCGCGGCTGGCTTTTGGATACAACAACACCTGTCCAATCTCAACTTCTGTTTCGTAATACGGCAAACTATCAGAAGGAATGGTTTGGAAATAAGCCTTTACTTCGTTGGGCGTAATCTTGATGCCTTCCACAATTTTATTGCGCATGGCGGTGGCCAGTTTCTGGTCGCGGATGCCTTCTTTAAAATCTTCTTTCAATTGATACAAAGATTTTCCAGCCAGTCTTTCCACTTCGTCTTTTGATCCGTACTGGGTAATGAAATAACGAATGCGGTTGTCAATGTCGGCATCGATTTCTTCTTCGGTAACGGGCAAAGAATCTTTTTCGGCTTGCAACACCAGGGCTTTTACACTGAGCGCCTGCTCCAAACTCAAACAAGCGGCATTCGGCGGTAATTCTACACCCTGTCTTTGCATATCGAGCAAACTGTTGTCGATATCGCTCTTTAAAATAATCTTATTGCCTACCACCGCAATGATCTTATCGGCCACCACTTTTTTCGGCTGCGCAAAGGCGGCTATCGATACAGTGAGCGAAAGTATGAGCAGGATATTTTTTTTCATGATTTCTTTTTAGAATGGTTTGGTGGGTTGAGTAGATTTCGAAGGTTTAGTAGGTTTTGTGCATTGCGTAGGTTAGGTTTCTGCATTGGAAAATTAACCCATTAAACTTTGATAAATTGTTAAACTTACCAAACTCACTAAACATACCAAACCTGCTAAACTTAATCCCTCGTTGAACATTGAACGTTGAACGTTTACAGCGTCCTCTTCACTTCCACTTCCTCAAACGCCTCTACAATATCTCCCACTTTGACGTCATTGTAATTTCTGATCACCAATCCACACTCCATGCCCGAAGTCACTTCTTTGGCATCGTCGCGGAAACGCTTCAAGCTGGCGAGTTCGCCGGTAAAGATTACAATGCCATCGCGTACCAATCGGATGCGGTTGTTGCGGGCAATTTTTCCATCGAGCACCTGACAACCGGCCACGGTTGCTTTGTCGAAACGGTAGGTTTCTTTGATTTCCACATTGGCCAGGATTTTCTCCTCCACCGTGGGCTCCAACATACCTTCCATCGCACTTCTGATTTCTTCGATGGCGTTATAGATGATAGAATACAATTTGATTTCAATGGATTCGTTCTCGGCCAGTCTGGCGGCTTGCATAGATGGACGCACGTTAAATCCGATGATGATGGCATCCGACGCATTTGCCAAAGTGACATCACTTTCGGTAATCGCACCCACGGCTTTGTGAATCACTTTCACCACAATTTCTTCGGTGCTGAGTTTCTGCAATGAATCACTCAGGGCTTCTACCGAACCATCCACGTCACCTTTGATGATCACGTTCAGTTCTTTAAAGTTACCCAGTGCCAAACGACGGCCAATTTCATCAAGCGTAATGTGCTTCTTCGCACGCATACCTTGCTCACGCAAAATTTGTCCGCGCTTGTACGCCGTTTCTCTTGCATCGGCTTCGTCTTCAAATACTTTGAAAGTTTCACCTGCTTGTGGTGCCCCGTTCAATCCTAAGATCAATACCGGTGTGGAGGGCGGCGCTTCTTCCACGCGCTGGTTCCGCTCATTGTACATGGCTTTTACTTTACCAAAGTATTGGCCCGATACAATCATATCTCCCTGACGAAGGGTTCCGTTTTGTACCAGAATGGTGGCCACGTATCCACGACCTTTATCCAAGGACGCTTCAATGATGGTACCCGAAGCCTGTTTGTTCGGATTTGCTTTTAATTCGAGGATATCGGTTTCAAGCAATATTTTTTCAAGCAACAAATCGATGTTCATTCCTTTCCTCGCACTGATTTCCTGACTCTGGAATTTACCACCCCAGCTTTCTACCAAAATATTCATGGTAGCCAGTTGCTCTTTAATCTTTTCCGGATTGGCACCATCCTTGTCTACTTTATTGATGGCAAAGATCATCGGTACGCTCGCCGCTTGTGCATGCGAAATGGCCTCCTTGGTTTGAGGCATCACCGCATCATCCGCTGCCACCACGATCACCGCAATATCCGTTACTTTGGCACCACGGGCACGCATAGCCGTAAACGCTTCGTGACCCGGTGTATCCAGGAAGGTAATGGCACGGCCGTCTTTCAAGGTTACCTCATAGGCACCAATGTGCTGGGTGATACCACCCGCCTCACCGGCAATCACGTTGGTATTTCTGATGTAATCGAGCAAAGAGGTTTTACCATGATCTACGTGACCCATGATGGTCACAATAGGCGGACGAGATACCAAATCTTCCGGATTGTCTTCTTCCTCTTCTACTTCCAGTTCGGCAGCATCGTCTACACCTATAAATTCTACTTCATAATTGAATTCACTGGCCACTAGCTCAATCACGTCTGCTTCCAAACGCTGGTTGATGGACACCATGATACCCAGGCTCATACATTTGCTGATTATATCGGCAAAGCTCACATCCATCAAACCCGCCAGTTCACTTACCGAGATAAATTCGGTAACCTGCAGCTTGTTGTTTTCTGCACCGGCTTCGCCCATTTGCTCGGCCATCTCTTCGCGCTTGGCTTTGCGGTATTTGGCTTTTAAGCTTTTGCCACGTCCGCCGGCACCCGCTAACTTGGCTTGTGTTTGTTTTAATTTTTCCTGGATTTCTTTGGCATCGATGGTTTTTTCTTCTCTGCGTCCACCCGTTCCCGTTGCAGGTCGCTGGAAGCGATTGCCTCCTGGGGCTGGTCTGCCCCCACGATCATCTTGCTGTGCAGGAACGCCTTTCTTTTGAATAGGAATGCGCTTGCGCTTTTGTTTTTCTTCGGCAGACTCTCTTTTGGGTCTGGTATCGCTGTCAACCGGCAATACAATTTTTCCTAAAATTTTAGGGCCGGTCAATTTATCGGCCTGGATGTTTTCGATGGTGGCTGGTGCATCGGGTGTAGGTTCCGGTGCAGGCGCGGGAGCTTCTTTGGCGATGACAGGAGCAGGTGCTTCTTCAGCTGGCGCCGCTGCTTTCTTCCCTTTTTTTGGACGGGTAGAAGAATCAATAGCATCCAAATCAATTTTGTCCAGCACTTTCGGGCCTTCTAATTCAGGGACGTCAATTTTAGTAACCGCGCTTTTCTTTTTGGTGTCTTTTGTTTCCCCTTCTTCGGCGGTGGCTTCCGCAGCTTTCTTAGGCTTCTCTTCTTTCTTTTTGATAGAAAGATCTTCTTCGTCTTTTTTCTTCTTGCCATCGGTGCCGCCGGTTTTGGGCAGGTCGAGCTGTTCGGCTTTTTGCTTGGCCGCCTTGTCCTGCTGAAATTCCGATTGCAGCACGCGGTACATATCCTCCGTAAGTTTGGACGATGGCTTCAAATCGTCTACATTGAAATTTTTGGACACGAGGAATTCGATCAGCGTGTGGGTGCCGATGTTAAATTCCTTGGCCGCCGCCATCATCCTGGGTGTATTTGCTTCTGACATTCTCTGTTTTTAATGGTGCATCATAAGATGCGGAAATGGTGTTAGGTATTAAATGATTGCAGTCAGCTGAATTATTCTTTTTCAAATTCTTCCTGCAAGATTCTTCTTACTTCTGTAATGGTTTCTTTTTCCAGATCGGTTCTGCGCTCCAGTTCTTCTGCTGTCAAATCCAACACAGAACGACCAGTATCACAACCCACGCGTTTCAATTCATCAATGATCCAAGATTCAATTTCATCGCTGAATTCTTCCAAATCAATATCGAATGTTTCTTCTTCGCCTTCGTTGTCGCGGAACACATCAATTTCATAGCCAGTCAATTCGCAAGCCAATTTGATGTTGGCGCCTCTGCGGCCAATCGCCAATGAAACCTGGTCGGGTTTCAAATACACTTTGGCATGATGGGTTTCGTTGTTCAAATCGATGCTGGTGATTTTAGCCGGCGTCAATGAACGTTGAATCAACAACTGAATATTGGTGGTGTAATTGATAACGTCGATGTTCTCGTTTTTCAATTCGCGCACAATCCCATGGATACGGCTTCCTTTCATTCCCACACA
>CANGBQ010000013.1 GCA_947451985.1 Chitinophagaceae bacterium
CTTTGTTCTTAACCTACATGGGTATGTTTTATAATATTATTGATCCTGCGAAATCGATTTCTACTTCTTTCAGCAACATGCAAAAGGGGTCTGCTGCCATTGAGCGCATCGAGCAGGTGTTGAATGCGCCCATCACAGTGGATGAAAATCCATCGGGCAAAACCATTACTCAATTCAATGAATCCATTCAATTTAAAAATGTTTCTTTCTTCTATGAGGATACAGCGATATTGCAAAACATCAACCTCACCATTGAAAAAGGGAAGACCATTGCATTGGTAGGCAGCAGCGGGGCCGGCAAATCTACTTTAGCCGATTTGATACCCAGGTTTCACGATGTTAGCGAAGGAGAAATTTTAGTAGATGGGGTGAATATTAAATCTTATTCGCTGCATTCCTTGAGGAGCCTGATCAGCATTGTGACACAAGAGCCCATTCTTTTCAATGATACCATTGCTCATAACATTGCATTAGGGATGGACCATGCTAGTCAAGAATCGATAGCGGAAGCAGCAACGATTGCGAATGCGCTTCATTTTATCCTGCAAAAGGATGATGGTTACAATACCAATATTGGAGATAGGGGTTCTAAGTTAAGTGGCGGAGAACGTCAGCGCCTGACCATTGCCAGGGCTGTATTGAAGAATCCACCCATCCTGATTTTGGATGAAGCCACCTCTTCTTTAGACACCGAAAGCGAAAGACTCGTGCAAGACGCCATCAATAATCTGATGACCAATCGTACTTCCATTGTGATTGCCCACCGATTGAGCACCATTCGACATGCAGATGAAATTATAGTATTGCAAAAAGGAAAAATTGTCGAAAGAGGTACACATGAAAACCTAATGGCTCAAAAGGGTTTCTATAAAAAATTAGTTGACATGCAAGAGGTGAAATAACTGTTCGACGTGCTTCTACCATAGACATAAAAAAAGGAGAACATTGTTCTCCTTTTACTTTTTTGATATGACGTAATTGTTATTTTACAATCCCCATTTTAGCTTCGATGCTCAAAGTAGCATGAGGAACGGCTCTCAGCCTAGCTTTGTCTATTAACTTTCCGGTAACTCTGCAGATTCCGTAGGTTTTATTTTCGATACGCATCAAGGCCTTTTCCAAGTGATCAATGAAGGTGATTTGACGGCTGGCCATTTGACTCAATTGCTCTCTCTCCATACTCAAGCTGCCATCTTCCATGGTCATGTACCTGTTTTCACTTTCATCACCACCCATATCGTCTTTGCGGGTAATCAAACCTTGTAGGTAATTCAATTCTTTTTTAGCTGCTTCCAACTTGCGTTGAATGAGTTCTTTGAATTCCATCAATTCGGTATCCGTATACCTTACCAAGGGAGCACCGGGATCACTTTTGTGACTATCCAATACAGATTTGGTAAAATCGGGTTGATATTTGCGAGCTGTCTTGGTACTGATTTTGGGTAATACAACCGCTTTGGCTGGGGCAATTTTGATATCCTTCGGATTTTTAGCAATCGCTTTACCGGTGGTTGGAATTTTAGTGGGTACAGGTTTCTTTTCCACTTTCTTTTCCACTTTTACCGCTTTGGCCGCAACAACTGGTTTAACAACAGGAACCACTTTCTTTACAGGAGCTATTACTTTTTTGGCTGCTTTAACAGGTGTCGCTTTTTTTACTGGCACTGTTTTTTTAGCAGGCTTTGCCTTGGCTTTGGGAGCCACTTTTTTAACGGGCGCTTTTTTAGCAGGTGCCGCCTTTTTTACAGGCTTTGCTTTGGCTTTAGGGGCTACTTTTTTGGCAGGCGCTTTTTTAGCAGGTGCCGCTTTTTTAACGGGTTTTGCTTTGGCTTTGGGAGCCACTTTTTTGGCCGCGGGTTTTTTAGTCGCCATATTAATTATTTTTTTTATATACTTCAACAATCAATGGAATGTCATTGATTTCAATCGATATTCCATCGGAAATGGTAGCGCCAAATTCAATGGAATCCGCTAAAATTTCGCGGCAAATATAATCTTTAAATTCGATGAATGAGGCTTGCAAATCGCTATTTACCCCCACTTTTACAACAATATGATCGGTCAGTTCAAAGTCTTTTTCCTTTCTGATCTGCTGGATTCTGTTGACCAATTCCCGTGCATTTCCTTCATTTTGAAGTACTTGTGTAATGGTAATGTCCAAGGCCACCGTTAAGCTGCCTTTGCTGGCAATTTCATATCCCGGTATTTCGTCGGTCATGATTTCAATATCTTCTGGGCCAATCACAATCGGTTCTTCACCTTGGGCGACCAGGCCTTCGTTCATCAAATAATTGCCTTGTTGCACTTTTTCAATCTGCGCATTGCTGTATTGTTCGATTGCTGTAGCCGCCCATTTCATTTTAGGTCCCAATTTTTTACCAAGGGTTTTAAAATTGGCTTTTGCCTTTTTTCGAATAAAGTCGTTATGGGCATCTAATATTTCAATCTCCTTGATATTGGTTTCTGTTTTGATGATGGCTGCGGCTTTTTGAATCTGACTCACCATCTCATTGTCTAAAGCAGGAATGAAAACTTTTTGCAAGGGTTGCCTTACTTTGATATTTACTTTTTTACGGATCGATAAAATCAAAGAAGAAGCATCTTGTGCCAATTGCATTCTTTTTTCCAATGCAGGTTGAACGGCCTCTTGATTGATGGCAGGAAATTGAGCGTGGTGAACTGAGCGATTGTCAAAACGCCCTGTTACCCCATTGAGATTATTAAACAACCAATCAGCAAAAAATGGTGCAATGGGTGCGATGAGTTTGCTGATTGTTTCCAAACATTCGTACAGTGTCTGATAAGCACATTGTTTGTCGTGCTCGTATTCTCCTTTCCAAAAGCGTCGCCTGCAAAGTCGCACATACCAATTGCTTAAATGAGCATCTACAAATTCTTCAATCGCCCGTCCTGCCTGGGTTGGCTCATACGCGTCTAAATTACTTTGAACCGATGCAATCAAGCTGTTCAGAGAAGAAATAATCCATTGATCTATTTCTGGTCTGTCTTTTAAAGGAATGTAAGCTTCTTTAAAATTAAAACCATCCACATTGGCATACAATGCAAAAAACTGATAAGTATTATAGAGGGTCCCAAAGAATTTTCGTTGTACTTCCTTGATGCCTTCTTCATCAAACTTCAAGCTGTCCCAGGGAGAAGCATTGGTAATGAGATACCAGCGGGTTGCATCTGCTCCATATTGATTGATGGTAACAAAAGGATCCACCACATTGCCCAATCTCTTGCTCATTTTGTTGCCAGCCTTGTCCAATACCAATCCATTGCTCACGACTGTTTTGTAGGCAACGCTGTCAAACAATAGTACACCCAAGACATGCAATGTGTAGAACCATCCCCTGGTTTGATCTACTCCTTCTGCGATAAAATCGGCAGGGAAGTTTTGTTGGAAAGTTTCTTTGTTTTCAAAAGGAAAATGCCACTGCGCATAAGGCATGGCACCGCTGTCAAACCAAACATCAATCAGGTCTGGAACTCTTTTCATTGGCTTTCCTGTATCACTAACCAGGGTAATGTTGTCTACAAATGGCTTGTGTAAATCAGCCAACAGATAATCGATGTGCTCGTCGACAGATTGTTTCTCTGCCGGTTGCCACAGGCCTGCCTTATATGATTTTTGTAACTCTATTTTTAGCTGCGCGGTGGAACCAATACATATCATTTCGTTTCCATCGGCTGTTTTCCAAATCGGAAGGGGTGTGCCCCAATACCTACTGCGACTAAGGTTCCAGTCAACCATGTTTTCCAGCCAGTTTCCAAACCTTCCGGTGCCGGTGCTGGCAGGTTTCCATTGAATGGTTTTGTTCAATTCAACCATTCGGTCTCTGGCAGCAGTCGTTCTAATAAACCATGCGTCGAGAGGATAATAGATGATGGGCTTATCGGTTCTCCAGCAATGCGGATAATTGTGCTCGTATTTTTCAACCTTGAATGCCCTGTTTTCTTTTTTGAGTTTAACAGCAATGTCAACGTTCACATCCGCATACTCTTTTTCGTCTTTGTAATTCTTTACATATCGCCCACTGAATTCGCCTACGCCCTCAATAAATTTTCCTTGTTTGTCTACGAGTATCAGTATGCCGATGTTGTTTTTCTTGCCTACTTTAAAATCATCTGCACCAAAAGCCGGAGCAGTATGCACGATGCCCGTTCCATCTTCTGTTGTTACAAAATCACCCAGTATAACCCTAAATGGTTGTGCACCGGGTGTTTCGGCTTCAATTTTTTCTACGCTGTTCGCTTCAAATGGCAACAGTTGTTCATAAGCGACGCCTTCCAATTCGCTGCCTGTAAAAGAAGTCATGATCTTCCAAGGAATAATTTTGTCACCCTCTTTGTAGTTGTCGAATGCTGAATTTTCTGCTTCGGCTTTGAAATACTTAGACAACAATGCTTTTGCCAAGATCACATTTACCGGAAGGAATGTATACGGATTGAAGGTTTGAACCAATGCGTATTCAATATTTGGTCCTACTGTCAACCCTAGGTTAGAAGGGAGTGTCCAAGGAGTAGTGGTCCAAGCCATCAAGAATAATTCTGCATTGGATAGTTCTTGATGGGCAGCATTTATTTTTTGTTGCAAACCACTCGACAGGCGGTTGTTCTTGATTTTGAACATAGCCACGGCACTGGTGTCTTTTACATCTTTGTAGGTGCCCGGTTGGTTTAGCTCATGAGAAGACAAGCCGGTTCCTGCGGCAGGTGAGTAGGGTTGAATGCTCACGCTTTCATAGAGATAACCTTTTTTATGCAATTCGCTTAAGCACCACCATAAAGATTCAATGTAATCATTCTCAAAAGTTACATAGGGTTTGTTGAGGTCAACCCAGTATCCCATTTTCTTAGTGATGTCATCCCATTTGTCTTTGTATTGCATCACCACTTCCCGACACTTCTTGTTGTAATCTTCAATGCTGATTTTTTTACCGATATCTTCTTTGGTGATGCCCAGTAATTTTTCTACGCCCAGCTCTACGGGCAGACCATGGGTGTCCCATCCGCCTTTTCTTTTCACCTGGAAACCCTGCATGGTTTTATATCGACATACTAAATCTTTTAAGGTCCTGGAAATGACATGGTGAATGCCAGGCATACCATTTGCACTGGGGGGGCCTTCAAAAAAAACAAAAGACTCTTTTCCTTCCCGCAGTTCCATGCTTTTTTCGAAAGCCTGTTCGGTCTCCCATTTTTGCAGGATTTCCTGGCTGATGGCGGGTAAATCCAATTGTTGAAATTCTTTGTATTTGGCTGACATATGGGGTAAATCAAATGGGTTATATATACACTAAAATAAGGTTGCGAAGGTAGCAAAATAAGCCCGGAAATTACAAAAAGAAGGGCTTTGCTGCTGTGTTTTGAAGGATGAGAGTAGGAAGGCTTTACCGCATGAGCAGTTCGCAGGGTTTGAGGCCCGTATGCTTTTTAAAAGCAGTGCTAAAATGCGAAATGGAGGAATAGCCCAAGAGATGAGACACTTCGGTTACGCTGAGCCCCTTTTCGTACAAAAGATATTTGGCATGTTCCATGCGCTGCCCTTGGTAAAAATCAAAAATGGTGGTTCCGAAAATTTCTTTGAATCCTTTTTTTAAATAACACTCATTGATGGCCACTTTTCTGCTCAGGGCCTTTATGGTAATGGGCTCTCCGATGTGTTGTAACAATATTTCGCGGGCTTGAATAATTTTTTCTCTATCCAATTCATTCGTGAGAAATTTGCATTCAAATTCTTGGGTATCTTTTTCGCCCAACATGCAGTCGGTACTGTACAAAAGCAAAATCTGCATCTGGGCGTTGATAAAAATATTTTCTAGCGTATCGCTGTAACTATGATTCAGCAAGGCTTCTATGGCTCTTCTTGTTTTTCCGCAAACAGGGGTTGTTTTGGTAAAGGATTGTTTGTATTCGAACGAAACCACCTTTTCAGTTAGGGAAGAAGCGCCTTTGTGAGCTTTGGCAAATTGTTGCAGGTATAAAGGCGAAAAAGTAAAACGCAACACATCTACACTGTCAATCTTCTCAACGCAATTGTTGGATTCGTTGAATTTGCAAAAATCGCATTCAGTGGCTTTTTGTTTACAGTAAACGTTGCCGGCCACACAAAATTGCAGTTGCAGGAAATGATTGGAAGGCTGGTTGGGTTCATAATGGTACACCATCGATCCAACGTCGTCAATGTTCCATTGTGCATTTTTTCGATACCGTCTGATGGTATATTGAACCGATCCGGGAATCTGCCTGTTGGTTTCTTGCAATACCTCCAGGTTTCCCTGCAAATGCGGTTGCGGGTGCACCATGTCTGCTATGTGAAATTGCTCGTTCATTTTTACTCCAACTCCAAAATTACTTTAAAACGCCCAAGTGCGTGTCAGATCGCCCTAATTTTAACGTTCCCAACTCCGCTGTTAGGAGGCGATAAAACCGGTTGGTTTGCCTCTAAAAAATTGTCCCCAAATGCTCCAAAAATGTTCACAAAATAATCGTCCAAAACGTACCCCTTTTTGGACGTAAAACCCTTTATTTTCGGTATATTTGTGCACATTCGATTTTGTTCATTTTAAAGAGAATTTTATAGTATTTATGAGTATAGAAAACGCAGAAAATTCAGCACAACCCAATGGCGCATATGGCGCGGATAGTATTCAGGTTCTGGAGGGCTTAGAAGCCGTTCGGAAAAGACCCGCCATGTACATTGGCGACATCAGTGTCAAAGGACTCCATCACCTGGTATATGAAGTGGTAGACAACTCTATTGATGAGGCGTTGGCGGGCCATTGTAAAAACATTACAGTCACCATCAACGAAGACAATTCCATTACGGTTCAAGATGATGGCCGTGGTATCCCTACTGGCATGCACACCAAAGAAAACCGCAGTGCGTTGGAAGTGGTAATGACCGTTTTGCATGCAGGGGGTAAATTTGATAAAGGATCGTACAAAGTATCCGGAGGTTTGCATGGTGTAGGGGTGAGTTGCGTGAATGCATTGAGCACTAAATTGCATGTGACAGTAAACAGAGAAGGAAAGGTTTTTGAACAAGAGTATGCAACAGGTATTCCTCAATATGCGGTTAGAGAAATCGGCAGTTCTACGACTACCGGAACCCGTGTTCAGTTTTGGCCTGATGGCAGCATCTTTACCACTACCATTTACAACAAAGATATTCTGGAAGGAAGATTGAGAGAATTGGCTTACCTGAACAGAAAAATATCCATCATTCTGAATGACCTCAGAGAAAAGGATGACGCAGGAAAAACATACAGTAAAACTTTTTACAGCGAAGGCGGTATCGTGGAGTTTGTAGAAACCATTGACAAAACAGCCAATCGGGCACCCCTCATTCCCAAAACCATTTACTGTGAAGGACATGACGAAAAGAGCAATGTAGCAGTAGAAGTTTCCATGATCTACAATGCGAGCTATCAAGAACATATTTTCAGCTATGTAAACAACATCAATACCATTGAAGGCGGAACGCACGTAGCAGGTTTCCGTCGCTCCATCACCCGTGTGTTCAAAAGTTATGGAGACAAGCAGGGGATGTTTGAAAAAGCAAAAGTGGCTATTGAAGGAGACGATTTCAGGGAAGGTATTTCTGCTATTATCTCTGTAAAGGTACCCGAGCCTCAATTTGAAGGACAGACCAAAACCAAACTCGGAAATAGTGAGGTGATGGGTATTGTAGATACAACTTTAAGCCGCGTGCTGGAAGCGTATCTCGAAGAAAACCCACGCGATGCCAAAACCATTATCCAAAAAGTGATTTTGGCTGCACAAGCCAGAGCGGCCGCTAAGCGTGCCCGTGATATGGTGCAAAGAAAAAGTGTTTTAGTAGGTGGTGGATTGCCTGGTAAATTGGCAGATTGTTCTGAGAAAGATCCTGGCAAGTGTGAATTGTTTTTGGTGGAAGGGGATTCTGCAGGTGGAACCGCCAAGCAAGGAAGAGATCGCTCATTTCAAGCCATTCTTCCACTGCGTGGTAAGATTCTGAACGTGGAAAAAGCGATGGAACATAAGATTTATGACAATGAGGAGATTCGAAATATGTTCACTGCCTTGGGCGTTAAAATTGGAACCAGTGAAGATGCAAAAGCGTTGGATGTTTCCAAATTGCGCTACCACAAACTCATCATCATGACCGATGCCGATGTGGACGGAAGCCACATTGCTACACTCATTCTTACATTCATATTCCGTTATATGAAAGAGTTGGTGGAGCAAGGATTTGTATACATCGCGCAGCCCCCATTGTATTTGGTAAAAAAAGGGAAAGACCAAGAATATGCCTGGAATGATGAAGAAAGAAAAGCTTTGATTGCTCAGTTCGGTCAAGGAAAAGATGACAGTGTGACCATTCAACGATACAAAGGTTTGGGAGAAATGAACGCAGAGCAATTGTGGGAAACGACGATGAATCCTGCCACTAGAACATTGAAGCAGGTGACCATCGACAGTTTGACCACTGCCGATGGAGTATTCAGTATGCTCATGGGAGATGAAGTTCCCCCTAGAAGAGAGTTTATTGAAAGCCATGCCAAATACGCCAAAATTGACGTGTAGTAAATTTTGTTTGCTTATTGGGTACTCTTGAAATTTTTTTGTAGCTTGTATCCGAAGCAGATGCTTTAACCCATATTCATTAACAATAAATTTTAATCAAATGTCTAAAATGATCACAGCTTATTGCATGAAAACAAAAGAAAAAAATGTTCCCATGCAAGATGCAGTTATAACCAAAACCGCTCGTGGTGGCTATATGGCCCAAGGTAATGATGGTAAAGGAAATAAAATGACAACTATGTTGGGTGAAGCAGCCGCTTTGCAGGCTGTAAAGGATGGTGTCGCTAAAAAAGCTTGGTAATTCCTATTTTATTCTGAATATAAGCCGTTCTGATCGAACGGCTTTTTTTATGGTGCAGGATGGATGCTTCGGTGCATTTTTTGCAAGAAATCAAAAAGATCCTGCATTTGATGGATGTTTTCTACAATGAGAATGCCATTTTTTCCTACTTGTTTTAAGCGTGCTTGATTGGTGCCTGTTTGCAAAAACTGTAGAATGCCATTAAAGGTGTCACTTTGAAAATACGCCGATTCCGGATTCCCTACAAAAAAGCATTTGAGCACATTGTTTTTAATCAACATTTTTTCAAATCCCAATTCTACGGCTATTTTTCTGCAACGAACGGTCGTAAACAAATCTTCGGCCTCAGGCGGTACGGGACCGAAGCGATCGGTTAGTTCGTGGTGAAATGCAATCAGGTCTGCTTCCGATTCGCAATTGTCCAAACGGGCGTACAGGCTTAATCTTTCAGTGATACTTTCTACATATCCATCCGGAATTAAAATTTCCAAGTCGGTATCGATGGTGCAATCTTTTACAAAATCATCTTGCTGGATGATTTCTTCCTTAAACACATTTTTAAACTCCGTCCGTTTTAGTTCGCGAATGGCTTCATCCAGAATTTTCTGATACATTTCAAATCCTATTTCGGCAATGAAACCACTTTGTTCTCCACCCAGCATGTTTCCCGCTCCTCGTATATCTAAGTCGCGCATGGCAATTTGAAATCCACTCCCCAAATCACTGTATTGCTCTAGGGTACTCAATCTTTTTCTGCTGTCAGGAGGCAAAGTGCTCATGGGCGGTGCCAACAAATAGCAAAATGCTTTTTTATTGCTTCTACCCACTCTTCCCCTCAATTGGTGCAAATCGCTTAGCCCAAATTGATGTGCGTTGTTGACGATGATGGTATTCACATTCGGAATGTCAACGCCACTTTCTACGATATTGGTGCATACCAGTACATCGTATTTTTTATCCATGAAATCCAAAATGGTATCTTCTAATCGATCGCCTTCCATTTGGCCATGTGCAAATGCAATACTGATGTCAGGGCAAAGTCCTTGAATCAAGCTTTTCATTTCAGCCAGGCCATTGACCCGATTGTGAATGAAGAAAACTTGTCCGCCTCTTTCTATCTCGTAATAAATAATATCACGAATGGCATCTTCGTTGAAAACCATTACCTCTGTTTCAATCGGTTGTCGATTGGGTGGCGGGGTATTGATGATGCTCAAATCCCTGGCGCCCATCAGGCTGAACTGAAGTGTTCTGGGAATAGGGGTGGCGGTAAGGGTTAATGAATCGACGGTCGTTCTAATCTGTTTTAATTTTTCTTTTGCAGCTACACCAAATTTCTGTTCTTCATCAATGATCATTACGCCCAGGTCTTTAAATTTGACCTCTTTGCCCAGTAAAGAATGGGTGCCAATAATGATGTCTATTTTACCGGCTTCTAATTTGGCGAGTGTTTCTTTTCTTTCTTTGCTCGATTTAAATCGGTTCACAAAATCCACACTTACAGGAAAATCCCTTAATCGCTCTTTAAAGGTTTTGTAATGTTGGTAGGCCAAAATGGTAGTGGGTACCAATACAGCAGCTTGTTTTCCGTCGCAACAAGATTTAAATGCTGCTCTGATGGCTATCTCCGTTTTTCCAAATCCTACATCTCCGCAGACCAATCGATCCATGGGAGCTTCTTTTTCCATATCCCGCTTCACTTCTTCACTGGCTTTGGCTTGGTCGGGGGTATCTTCATAGATAAAACTGGCTTCTAATTCTGTCTGCAAATAATTGTCAGGACTGTGGGAAAACCCTTGTATGTTTTTTCGTTCAGCATATAATTTGATCAGGTCGCTGGCGATGTCTTTTACTTGCTTTTTTGTTTTCTCTTTTAATTTGTTCCATACATCACTGCCCAACTTGTTCATTTTGGGAATGCTTCCTTCCTTTCCGCTGTACTTGCTGATTTTATGCAATGAAGAAATGTTCACATAGAGTAAATCCCCGTCTTTGTATTGAATCCTGACGGCTTCTTGCATTCTTCCGTTGGCTTCTATTTTTTGTAGGCCACTATATACACCAACGCCATGATCAATATGCGAAACATAATCACCCGGCTGAAGTTCACGAAGTGTTTTTAGCGTGAGGGCCTTGTTTTTACTAAAAGCTTGCTTGACTTTGTATTTGTGGTAGCGTTGAAAAACCTGGTGATCGGTATAACATACTACTTTGTTTTCGTGATCCACAAATCCTTCATGTATCGAAACAGGAATCGGTGTCACTTGCACATTGGCCTTTAAATCAGTGAAAATGACGTGTAGTCTTTCCAGTTGTTTCGGATTTTCTGCAAACAAGAAGATATTGTATCGTTGTGCTTCATACAGCTGTAGGTTTTCAATCAGCAATTGAAATTGCCTGTTGAAAGCCGGTTGTGCCTGTGTGGCAAAGGCGATCTGCTCTCGATTTTTTTGTTCACTGGTGTTACCGGGCTTTTCTACCCATTCTACGAGGTGTCTTTTGGCAAGGCCTTCCTCCAAAACGGACAGGGTAATAAAATCGTCTATCTGTACTAGGGATTTGCTGTTTGTTTCGGAAGATTCTTCAGTATCTGGCAATGCATGGCCAGCCTCTTGTATATATTTTAAGAAAACGGATAGGTTTTCTTCCTCTTGCAATATTTTTTCTTTGATGAAAGCCATATCCTGTAACCAAACAGCCGTTTGTTCTGGTAAAAAATCAAGCAATGAAACTTTTTCTCCGGTTTCAAATTGTGTTTCAATATTGGGAATGATGGTTACCTGTAATAGTTTTCGTTCACTCAACTGCGTTTCTGGATCAAATATTCGAATGCTGTCCACTTCATTTCCAAACAATTCCAAACGATAAGGACGTTCGTTGCCGTATGAGTATATGTCTATGATGCCCCCTCTTACCGCGAATTGTCCTGGTTCGTATACAAAGTCAGTTCTCACAAAACCATAATCGACAAATTGCTGGAGCATTGCTGTTACATTCAACACATCAGCCTGTTTGATCCGAATGATGTTTTCGGACAAAGTTTTGGACAGAACCACTTTTTCAAAAATCGCTTCAGGATAGGTGATGATTATTTTTTTATTACCTCCTGCAGCAATTTTACTGAGGGCTTCCGTTCTCAGCATGACATGACTGCTATTCAGCAATCGATAATTTTTTTTGTTTTTGAACGAAGAGGGGAAATAAAAAATATCCAATGCATGGGTGATGTTCTCCAGCGTGTTGTGACAATAGGCTGCTTCCTCTGCATCCCTGACAACAATCAGGTGATTGCTTTGAGCCATGATTTCGTGTTGAAAAACAGCAGCGATGACAAATTGAATAGCACTTCCTTGTAAACCGGATAGGCTGATTTGTTGGGGAGAAGACATGGTGAGCCTGTTCGCTATCTGAAAACAGCGGGGGTCATTGTGGTACAAACGCATCAACACGTCCAGGTTCATTCGCTCGGGTATTAATTCCGGTCACAGAGCCTCCAAAGGCATTTTAGGATGCAAAGATACGTGTCAATGATAATTTATTTGTATTCTTTTGTATCTTACTTTAAATAAACACTATGGCTTTACAACCCTGGCAAAAAGCTACTGTCGTTGGGATTCATTTTGAAACACCCGATACCAAGCGATTCAAAATCAAGGCGGACGCTTTGCCGGTTTTCGATTTCGTACCTGGTCAGTTTGTTACACTCGATTTACCCATTGATGATAAGCCAAACAAAAGATGGCGGAGTTACTCCATTGCTTCCTGGCCGGATGGTACCAATGAATTTGAATTATTGATTGTGCTCAATCCCAATGGCAAGGGAACACCTTATTTGTTCAACGATATTGTTTTAGGTTCTGAAATTACTTTCAGAGGCCCACAAGGCGTATTTACTTTGCACCCACCCATCGATAAGGATCTATACCTGGTTTGTACAGGAACCGGGATTGCCCCTTTTAGGAGTATGGTGCAACATATACACCATCAACAATTGTCTTACAAGAATATTTACTTGATATATGGTTGTCGAAAAAAAGACAATCTCTTGTATTATGAAGAGTTGACTGCTTTACAAAAGACCATGCCCCATTTTCACTATATCCCTACTTTGTCCAGAGAGGAGTGGGAGGGTAAGTCCGGCTATGTTCATGATGTTTACGAAGAGCTTTGCGAGCATCCTGCCCCTGCCAGTTTTTATTTATGTGGATGGAGATTTATGCTGGATGAGGCGAAAGAAAGAATTCTTAAGATGGGCTACGATAAAAAAGACATACACCAAGAAATCTATGGTTAGAAATTCTTAATAAAGCAGTGCTTTTTTTGAATTCTTTTTCCAGCCCGCTTGACTTTCGTAACGAACGAAATAAATTTTTATATCAGCCTGGCTTTCGTAATCTACAAAATAAATTTTCTTATCGGCCTGGCTCGCATAATCAGTAAAAAACCATTTGCCATCATTTTTGCCTGCTTGGCTACTATAGGATACTTTGTACACGTTTAAATCAGCCTGGCTTTCGTATTGCACCACAAATACTTTTACATCTGCCTGACTGGCGTAATCAACCGCGTACAGTTTTTGTGCCTGCCCTTGAAATGCGGAGAATAAAAATAAGAGAATACCTAGTGTAGTTTTTTTCATCGTTTTTTCTTTTGAATGAATAATTGGCCTTCCATTTGGCCGGTTGGATACGCCTTTTCTGAATTATTGATTTCTATTTGATGGATTACCAATTTTATTTCATAGTTCCTGCCAGAACCAAACAATGTCATGGCCGAAGCAGGTATATTTTCATTACTACTTTTCTTGTACTGTTGCCGCAAGGAAGCTATCCAATCGTGTAAATCAATTGAGAGGGTATCGTTGCTTGTTTCTAAAATGATAGAGGGCTTAGATATATTTTTGTATTGTAAACTTGCCGCTTTGTTCTCTATTGTAAAAGAACACAACTCATATTCCTTTTGCTCTTCCAGGTATTTATTCCAGTCAATTAAAAAATCAAAACCCGTGATATTCGTTATAGGATCTGTTTTTTGTATCTCAAATGATACGTGGCTGCTTTCTTCTTTTTCACTGTATTTATAGGCGTAGTTCAAGCCCATAGATTGCATGTAGTACTGCGCGTCTATTCCATTGAATGGCGTATTATCGTTTTTACTGCCCGCATGGATGATGCTGTCAATATCCTGACGAAACCATGGTTTAATTTTACTGAATCCATGATGCTGGTCCAGGTAGTCGATGATCGACTTTACTTCATTGTGTAGGGAATCATTCAGCAAGGTGTCATTTTTATTTTCTTGCGAAGCCGATAACATGGGCATGTGTGTTGCAAAGTCCCAGTTGGCTTCGTTGACGATTTTTCCATTTTTCAAAATGGCAGCTTGTTCCAATATTTTTTCCAATCTTTTTAGCTGGTAATGCTCGCTGACAGCAAACATTCCCCAGGGGCCAAATGAAGTCAGTAATAAAGTAGCGGCCAATGACAGGGGCACAAATTTTATATTCGGTTTTCCCCAATAAGTATATACGCAAACAATGGAAAGCCATACACCCAGTGCCAGTATGATGTACCGATTGATGGTGATACCATAGTCATCAATTCTCATTAGAATGGCAATAAACAAAATGCACAACAAAGGAAGCAACAGTATATAAAAACCTGTTCCTATTTTTTTAATCCAAGTGCTTTCTGCAAACTTTCCAAAGGGGTACAGCAACAAGAAAGTTAAGATTCCCAGAACAGCGATACAAACAATTAAGTAGGACACAATTCCTTTGGGCCAATCCCAGAACAGCAATATTTTTCCACCATACACATAGAGAATCAACAAATACAAGGCTAAGAGGGGCAACAATATGTATTGCGCAAAAATTTTCAATCCTTTCGGATAATCACTCTTTTCTTCTAGTTGATCAAAATCAGTTGGAATTCCATTGGCAAAAAACCAAGTATTGAAGATCCCTACAATGGAAATATATAATTCCAAGAAGAGCTTTTCATGAATGTTGATGTCAAACAACAAATGCAGGGCCGTCAATGCCAATGACAATCCTGTAAACAGAAAAAAAGAATAGATGGCGCCGGTGCAGATTCGTAGAAAAAGTATTTTATTGTATTGCCAAAAGGCGTTGAGCTGTCCTGTATTGATAAAAGGAATGAAAGATACGAGCAGGTGAGCGGTAAGGTTGTAGATGGCATATTTTATGTAGGGAAGTGTTCGATTGTGTGTGGAGGCGTGATCAGGGAAAGTGAAATACAGTATCACGAGAATGACAGTCGCTGCTAGTGCAATCAAATTTCGATTCAATCGATTCCACTTCTTTTTGTAGGCAAGAATGCTGGCTGAAAAGTAAAGCGGAATGCCAATGCTGGCCGATAGAATGATATTAATGAAAGGAAAGATATTCGAAATGGATTCGTTGCATTCAATCAGGTAAATCCCCAGAGCTACAGCGATCAATGCAGACAATATCATCTGCGGGAAGCGAAGCAGGGTTGCTCTGGCATTTTCGTATAGATAACCAATGGAAGGAAGTTTCATACGGCAGGTTTATGAATGATTCAATGCTCAAAGGTATTTTTTGGAACCTTCTGCATTTGTGAACGACTTGTTATTCTTCTATGGAGAAGTCAGAAAGTTTACCTGCCAATGCATTATTTGCACGCTGTAGCCACCACGCGCTGCACCTGATCCATCGGAATTCGCTCTTGTGTCATGGTGTCTCTGTATCGAATGGTGACCGTGTTGTCTTCTTTTGTTTGGTGGTCAATGGTTACACAAAAAGGCGTTCCAATGGCGTCCATTCTTCTGTATCTTTTGCCTATAGCGTCTTTCTCTTCGTAGAAACAATGGAACTGTTGTTTGCACTCATCCATTAAATGGGAAGCCAGTTCAGGCAGCCCATCTTTTTTAAGCAATGGCAAAATAGCCAGTTTGATGGGCGCTATTTTAGCAGGGATTTTCATAACCACTCTGCTGTCTTCTGTACCATCTTCTTTGGTCCATTTTTCTTCTTGGTATGCCAATGAGATCACTGTTAAGAATAAGCGATCCAATCCAACAGAAGTTTCTACCACAAATGGAGTATAGTTTCCATAAGGCTTACCTTCTGCATTCAATTCATTGTCGAAATATTGAATTTTTTTCTTGCTGTATTTTGCATGCTGAGACAAATCAAAATCGGTGCGGCTGTGAATGCCTTCCAATTCTTTCCACCCAAACGGAAATTCAAATTCAATATCCAATGCCGCGTCGGCATAATGCGCTAATTTAATATGATCGTGATAGCGTAATTTTTCTGAAGGTATCCCAATGCTTTCGTGCCATTTCTTTCTCGTTTCTTTCCAATAGTTGTACCATTCCATTTGTGTGCCAGGACGAACAAAAAACTGCATTTCCATTTGTTCAAATTCGCGCATACGAAAAATGAATTGACGGGCAACAATTTCATTTCTAAAAGCTTTTCCGGTTTGGGCTATTCCGAACGGAATCTTCATTCGGCCTGTTTTTTGGACGTTGAGGAAATTCACAAAAATACCTTGGGCGGTCTCAGGCCTCAAATAAATGGTGTCAGCTTCTTCTGCCACGCTGCCTATTTGTGTGCTAAACATCAAATTAAACTGACGTACATCGGTCCAGTTTGAGGTTTTGCTGACGGCACATTTAATCTTATTGTTTTCAATAAGTGTTTTTAATCCTGCCAAATCATCTGCTGCCAACAATCTGTCCATTTCACTCAAAAGTTCCTTTGCAGCGGAGGTTTCTAAAGTATCTGCATGTGCTTCAATCAAATGATCAACACGATATCTTTTGTTGCTATCCTTGTTGTCGATCATTGGGTCACTGAAATTATCTACGTGACCACTCGCTTTCCAAACCGTGGGATGCATGAATATAGCCGCATCGATGCCAACAATGTTGTCGTGGAGTTGGGTCATGCTTTTCCACCATTCGTCGCGTAAATTCTTTTTGAGTTGTGCGCCCATTTGTCCGTAATCATAGACCGCGCTCAATCCATCATACAATTCAGAGGATTGAAAAATATATCCATACTCTTTACAATGGGAGATGATTTCCTGAAAAGGATTGCTTTCGTTTGCCATGGCCACAAAGATACTATAAATGTTGTTTTGGGTTAAAGCGAATCGCAGGCCTTTTATTGTATCATCGACACAAAAAAACCACCAGTTTTAAGGCTGATGGTTTTGGGGGCAATTAATCAAAAAAACAATCTTTAACTGCAGCCTAAACTGTTACCACAGTTCAAGCATTTATAGCAAGTACCACTGCGTACGGTGATGTGTCCGCAAGTGTTGCAAGCAGGCGCATCGCCTTGCATGGATTTATTAGCGGCGCTGACTGCATCCAATCCGGTGATGGGTTGTGCGGCCGTTGCAGATTTGTTGGTATCGGGGGTGCTTGTTCCTACTACCCTGATTTCACTCAGCTCTGGTGTACGATCGCCAATGGTCGGAGTGTTCTCGTCCCATGGTTCGTCTCCCGTATTTTCAATCGTTGGCTTGTCCAATACATGAACCAAGTCTGTTCTGCCCAAGTATTCGTAAGCAAGAGAGCGGAACATAAAGTCGATGATAGAGGTAGTTGTTTTGATGTTCGGGTGATCAACCATTCCTGCTGGCTCAAAACGGGTAAACACAAATTTTTCCACGTATTCTTCCAAAGGAACACCGTACTGCAAGCCGATTGAAATGGCAATAGCAAAACAGTTCAGCATACTGCGCATGGTAGCGCCTTCTTTGGCCATATCGATGAAGATTTCACCCAAAGTACCATCGTTGTATTCGCCCGTGCGAAGGAACAACGCCTGACCGTTGATTTTTGCTTTTTGTGTAAAGCCTCTGCGTTTTGCTGGCAATGCCCTGCGCTCCACAATCATCGCCAATTGACGCTTCAAAGAAGTATCCGCGCTGTTCTGAACACGCTTGTTCATTTCTTCCAAAAGCTCGTCAATGGTCAATTTGCCCATGTCTACGAAAGCACCTAGCGAACCAGCTTCTTCAGTAGCGTCAGCAGCCTTTTTCTTTTTGTCTGATTTGTTGCTGAGTGGCTGACTTAATTTAGAACCATCGCGATACAATGCGCAAGCTTTCAATCCCAACTCCCAACTCAATCTGTAGGAGTCAGCAATCTCTTCAATGGCAGCCTCGTTTGGAAGATTGATGGTTTTGCTGATCGCACCGCTTAAGAAAGGCTGTGCTGCAGCCATCATGCGAATGTGACCGTGTGCGTGAATATATCTTTCACCAGTTGCACCACATTTGTTGGCGCAATCAAATACAGACAAGTGTTCATCTTTTAAGTGAGGAGCGCCTTCTACTGTCATGGTTCCACATACATAAATGTTGGCAGCTTCAATTTGTTCATCACTGAAACCAAGTGCTTCCAACAAGCTCCATCCAAAATCATTGTATTGATCTGCAGTGAAGCCCAGTCTTTGCAAACAAGCTTCTCCCAATGTAAATACATTGAACACAAATCCGATTTCAAATGCACTGCCCATCGCTGCATTTAATTTTTCAATTTCTGCAGGCAAGAATCCTTTGGCAGTCAATGATTCTTCATTGATGTGCGGGGCACCTTTTAAGGTAGCATGTCCTTTTGCAAAGTTGACGATGTCTTCTATTTGCGCTTCTGTGTATTTCAGATTGCGCAAAGCTTGAGGCACACTTTGATTGATGATTTTAAAATATCCACCACCGCTCAATTTTTTAAACTTCACCAAAGCGAAATCAGGCTCTACACCCGTTGTATCGCAATCCATCACCAGACCTATGGTACCGGTAGGCGCAATCACGGTTGTTTGTGCGTTGCGGTATCCGTTCTTTTCTCCCAATTGAACAGCATCATCCCAGGCTTTGGTTGCTGCTTTCAATAAATAATCGGGACAATATTTAGCATTGATACCATGCGGTTTGATTTCAATACCTTCATAAGCATCCATTGCATCGTAAGCAGCTGCTCGATGGTTGCGCATCACCTTGAGCATGTGCTTTTTATTTTCTTCGTATCGATCGAAAGCGCCTAAGAAGCCAGCCATTTCTGCTGAAGTCTTGTAAGCAGTTCCGGTCATGATGGCGGTAATGGCGCCTGCAATACCTCTAGCTTGTTCGCTGTCGTAGGCGATACCACTCACCATCAACATGCTACCCAAGTTTGCATAACCCAAACCAAGTGTACGGTAGTCATAGCTCAACTGAGCAACTTCTTTCGAAGGAAATTGTGCCATCAACACAGACACTTCTAATACTACTGTCCACAAACGGCAAGTGTGTTCAAAACCTGCAACATCGAAGGTGTTATCGGCTTCATTGAAGAAACGACGAAGATTCACACTGGCAAGGTTACAGGCAGTGTTGTCCAAGAACATGTATTCACTGCAAGGGTTGGAAGCCCTGATGGGGCCGCCTTCTGGACAAGTATGCCATTCGTTGATGGTCGTGTCGTATTGCGTTCCTGGATCTGCACAACGCCAAGCTGCATAATTGATTTGATCCCACAATTCGGAAGCTTTCACCGTCTTCATGGCTTTACCGGTGCTCCTGGCTTTTAATTCCCAGTCTCCGTTTTCGTCTAGCACTTTGAAGAAAGAATTCGGGATACGAACAGAGTTGTTGCTGTTTTGTCCGCTTACCGTTCTGTATGCTTCTCCTTCGTAATCGCTGGAGTAACCTGCTGCAATCAAAGCAGCCACCTTGTCTTCTTCTTTCACTTTCCAATTCACGAAGTCTACTATTTCAGGATGGTCCAAATCCAAGCAAACCATTTTGGCTGCACGTCTGGTGGTTCCGCCACTTTTGATGGCACCTGCGGCACGATCTCCGATTTTCAAAAAGCTCATTAATCCGCTAGAGGTTCCACCACCGCTTAATTTTTCTCCTTCGCCGCGAATGCTGCTGAAGTTGGTACCCACACCACTGCCATATTTGAAAATCCTGGCTTCTCTTACCCACAAATCCATGATGCCGCCTTCGTTCACCAAATCATCATCCACGCTCAAAATGAAGCAAGCGTGTGGTTGAGGACGCTCGTATGCAGAAGTTGATTTTTTTAGTTGACCATCTTTGGAATCCACATAATAGTGGCCCTGGGGTTTACCAGTGATGCCATATACTTCGTGCAAACCTGTATTGAACCACTGAGGACTATTGGGTACACAAGCTTGGTTCAAAATGCTATACACCAGCTCTTCATAAAAAATCTGAGCATCTTTTTCGCTTTCGAAATAATCATAGCGTTCGCCCCATACTCTCCAGCAATGAGCCATACGATGTGCCACTTGCTTAGCAGACCCCTCTCTGCCCAGGCTGCCGTCTGGTTGTGGCACACCTGCTTTTCTGAAATATTTCTGTGCCAGGATATCCGTTGCAATCTGGCTCCATTGTTTGGGCACTTCCACATCGTCCATCTGGAACACAACTTCCCCACTGGGGTTTTTGATCACCGAAGTGCGGTAATCGTATTCAAACATATCGTAGGGACTTACACCTTCTTTGGTGAACTGCCTGCTGAAACGCAGGGCCTTTGTGTCGTGCTTTTTGGTTGGCATATGCAAGTGGTATTATGGGGGTTAGTGATGTAAATGATTTTCCCTTTCAGGGAGTCAACGAAAATATCTGTTGTACACCAAGAAAAGGCGTCCTAAATATCAACAGTCTGTGGACAAAATCTAACAAACTTTTTCTAGCTCAAACGTGGCTTGATTTTGCTCTGTTTTTCACTTTTTGTGGAAAGAATAAATTTTTTTGGACAACAAATATGTTGTAATAAATAGCAAAAAAAATACTATTTGTTTGCTTCACGCCTGAGGTTGGTCATACAGCCGTATTTGTGCTTACTTTTATCCTATGAGAGCGGTTGTTCAAAGAGTCAGTCAAGCCAGTGTAAGCATACATCAAAACATACACGCTTATATTCAAAAAGGGCTGTTGGTTTTTGTAGGTATTGAAGACGCAGATGAAGAAGAAGATGTGATTTGGCTGAGCAATAAAATAGTGAACTTGCGCATTTTTGATGATGCAAACAAAGTGCCCAATCTTTCGGTGAAAGATACGGACGGTGATATTTTATTGGTGAGTCAGTTTACCCTTCATGCGGCTACCAAAAAAGGGAATAGACCCAGTTACATTCGGGCAAGCAAGCCGGAAAAGGCTTTGCCATTGTATTTCAAGTTGATTGATCAATTATCCCGAGACCTCAATAAAAAAATTTTCACAGGTCAATTTGGTGCGGACATGCAAGTGTCTTTAGTAAATGAAGGTCCCATAACCATTTGGATCGATACACAACAAAAAGAATAATCACCCACATCTTTTCATCACAAAATAAACAGCATGAACGAAATAACATTGAGCCAGGCACAACAACAAGTGGATGAATGGATCCAAACCATTGGGGTTCGTTATTTTAGTGAATTAACCAACCTGGGTATCTTGATGGAAGAAGTGGGAGAGTTGAGCCGGTTGATGGTTAGAAAATACGGCGAACAATCTTATAAACCCACCGATCAACATCAAGAGCTTTCCGACGAAATGGCGGATGTATTGTGGGTGTTGATTTGCTTGGCGAATCAAACGGGTGTAAACCTCACAGAGGCCTTGCACAAAAACATGGAGAAAAAAACCAATCGAGACCAACGAAGGCATTTGGAAAATGAAAAATTGACTCGCCCTTCATAAGCTTGTCGATTCCATTAACTTGCACCATTAAGCACATTCGCATGAAAAAAATCTTATTCCTTCTTTTCACCATCTCTTCTTTATTATCCAACCAGCTGTGGGCGCAGTCAGAAAAAATCATCAGCGGTCCCTGGGCTGGAAACGTGGAGTTGCGGACAGCCATGATTTGGCTCGAAGTTTCGTCACTAGTAAAACAGGTGGCTGTGCAATACGCTCCCGTTGCTTCGCCGCAACAACAAACCACCGTGTATTACAAAGGATTATTGGGCAATGAATTCAATCCTATTAAAATTGCCCTAAACGGTCTTCAATTGAATACAGCATATCTGTACAGAATCGTCATCGACGGCAAACCGGTGCGTGTTCCTTTTACAACCCAGTTCACCACCAAAGATTTATGGCAATACAGAAAGCCAGCTCCAGACTTCAGCTTTTTGACAGGCAGTTGCGCTTATTTCAACGAACCAGTTTACGACAGGCCAGGCAAACCATACGGAGGAGACTCCTCTATTTTTGAAACCATGGCCAATACAAAAGCCGATTTTCATGTATGGCTGGGCGACAACTGGTATACCCGAGAAGTGGACTACAGCAGTGTATGGGGATTGAATTATCGTGCTTCTCATGATCGAGCTCAAAAAATATTACAACCATTCATGGCGGCCATGCCCCAATATTCCATTTGGGACGACCACGATTATGGTCCGAATGATGCGGGAAAGAGTTACATTTTTAAGGAAGAAAGCCGGTCGATTTTCAGCCAATATTCCCTTAATCCCAGTTATGGTGAAGAAGGGAAGGGTATTTATACCAAAGTGAGTTACGGTGATGTGGATCTCTTTTTGACGGATGATCGGTATTTCAGATCAGAAGATGAATTGCCCGATTCGGTGAATGGCCAGCCCAATAAGGAAAAATATTTTTTGGGAACCCAACAAATGGAATGGTTGAAAAATGCCTTGTTGTTCAGCCATGCCACCTTTAAAATTATTGTAACCGGAAGCCAGGTCATCAATCCGCTCAATACCTACGAATGCATGCAACATTATCCATACGAGTACCAGCAATTGCTGCAATTCTTAACGGATCAAAAAATCAAAGGTGTGTTGTTTTTGACCGGTGATCGGCACCACAGCGAGGTGATCAAAGTACCCCGGGCGGGCGGGTATCCCTTGTATGACATAACAGTATCGCCTTACACAGCGGGTGTGAGCAAAGTGTCCGGACAAGAACTCAACAATCCATTCAGAGAACCCAATACCTTGGTAGAAGTCCAGAATTTTGCTAAGATTTCATTCTCAGGAAAGAAAAAAGAAAGGGTGATGCGGGTAGAATTCATCGGCATCAAGGGAGAAAAGCTGGGAGAGTGGAGTGTGCAGGAAAACGCATTGCAAATCAATCCATAATTTCTATTTATCATTATGACCACCTCTATTTTTCAATACAGCAAACCGAAAGTAATTCAAGCCCTTCGATTTCATTTCATCAGTCGAAAAGAGATTAAGTATCTGATGATCTTCGTGAATGTATTTGCTTTGTTTTCGGCAGGTTTATTCTATGCGAAAGTCATCTCTCCATTTGCTTTCTTGGTCAGCTCTGTCCTCTGGATTATATTGATGATCGTTGGCTGGTTTGTCATGCCTCAGTTGGTTTATTTACGATCGCCTCTTTTTAAGGATTCCATTCAAGCTACCTTGACGCAAGATTATTTTGGCATTGAAAACAATCGAAGCAGCAAGCAATGGGCATGGCCCTCATTCAGCCATTGGGTAGAAAGCCCCCATTTTTTTTACTTGTATTTTGACAGCGCTCGTTTTTTTCTGGTGCCCAAAGAGGCATTTGAGGGAGATCGTGTGCACGAAGCCAGAAAGATGTTGTCACAGTATATTGGGTGAGAGCAGAGGATTGGTTGACTAGAGTAATTTTTCCATCATAAAATGAGGTAGCTGCACTTCTGAAAATTCAGCGCCTATCACTTTGTAACCAAATTTTTCATAGAAACCCACTGCCGTTGCGCGGGCATGCATCATCATTTTGGCAAATCCTTTGTCCCGGGCAATATTTTCTGCAAAGGTCATAATCGAAGCGCCAATTCCGGTTCCCTGTACTTGATCTAGTACAGCCATTTGTCTCAATCGGACAGTCGTATCATTCACCGGAGAGAGCATGCAACAGCCCATTATGTCATCATCATCAAAGGCCGCAATCAGGATTTCTTCCTTTTCAGCCATCAATTCTTCGGGTGTAAATTGCAATCCCAAGGGCGCCCGCAGAATTTGGTGCCTCAATTGCACCATCTGTTGGTACGCTTCCGTTCCGTGGTCGATTTGTTTTAATCCCATACTGCCTTTCTTTTGTTCAAATAGCCCAATTATCAATATAAATATACTTGATTTTGACTCCTTTTGAACTGTGCTGTATAAAAAAATAGCCCTGTTTTGGTAAATAATATTCAGCCATCTATAGTATTTCTTTGTAATTAGTTCAAAAAGTATATTTTTGCACCAGTATTAACTAAATTCTACTACCATGTCAGACATTGCAACAAGAGTTAAAAAAATCATTGTTGACAAATTAGGTGTTGACGAAGCAGAGGTTACTCCTGAAGCTTCCTTCACCAATGATTTAGGTGCCGATAGCTTGGACACCGTTGAATTAATTATGGAATTTGAAAAAGAATTTAATATTTCTATTCCTGATGAACAGGCTGAAACCATCACTACCGTTGGACAGGCTGTATCATACTTGGAGCAAAACGCCAAGTAATTAAACTTTAATTTTCACAGGCAAATTGTATGGATTTAAAGAGAGTAGTCGTTACCGGATTGGGCGCCCTCACTCCATTGGGAAAGACTGTCGATGAATATTGGCAAAATCTTTCGAATGGGGTTGGTGGTTGCGATTTCATTCAGCAGTTCGACGTTTCTAAATTTAAAACCCGGTTTGCCTGTGAGGTTAAAAACTTTGATCCCACTGTATACCTCGACAAAAAAGAGGCCCGCAAACTCGATCGGTATTGTCAATTTGCTTTGATAGCCAGTGACGAGGCCGTGAAAGATGCCGGTATTTCCAAAGAAAATGTAGATCTCGATAGAGTAGGCGTTATTTTCGCCAGTGGAATCGGCGGATTGATTACGTTTCAGGAAGAAGTGTTGAACTTTGCTGCCGGAGACGGAACGCCTCGTTTCAACCCTTTCTTCATTCCCAAAATGATTCTTGACATTGCGGCCGGCCAAATTTCCATGCGCCATGGTTTCAGAGGCCCCAATTATGCAGTAGTCAGTGCTTGCGCCTCTTCCACCAATGCCATTATTGATGCTTTTGATACCATTCGATTGGGCAAAGCAGATGTTATTGTAACCGGCGGAAGCGAAGCGGTGATCAGTGCAGCAGGTTTGGGAGGATTCAATGCCATGAAGGCACTCAGCGAAAGAAACGACGATCCTAAAACAGCCAGCCGTCCTTTCGATAAAGACCGGGATGGTTTTGTGATGGGCGAGGGATCAGGCGCGTTGGTTTTAGAAAGCTTAGAACATGCACTTGCCAGAGGCGCTAAAATATATTGCGAAATAGCAGGTGGTGGCGCTACTGCAGATGCTCACCACATTACCGCTCCTCATCCTGAAGGATTGGGTGCCAATAACGTAATGAAAGTGGCGCTCAAAGATGCCGGTATGCAACCCGAAGACATTGATTATATCAACGTACACGGAACATCTACTCCTTTGGGAGACATTGCTGAAACCAAAGCCATTTTAAATGTATTTGGCCAGCATGCATACAATCTCAACATCAGTTCTACCAAGAGCATGACAGGACATTGTTTGGGTGCAGCGGGTGCCTTAGAAGCATTGGCTTGTATCCTGGCGGTTACCCAAGATATTGTTCCCCCCACCATCAATCATTTTACAGACGATCCCGATTTGGATCCTGCGCTTAATTTTACTTTTAATACCGCTCAAAAGCGTGTGGTTAATGCTGCTTTGAGCAACACATTTGGATTTGGTGGCCACAATGCATCTGTGATTGTAAAAAAATATTCGGCTTAATGCAATTTTCCCCTGCCGCTTTGATGTATTCTTTACTACAAATGGTTTAATTTCAGTTAAACATCCTCAGTAATATTTTGCAATTTTTATTTCGTCTCTTTCAGTCTAGCAAAAACCGAGCATTTGCAAAAGAGCTCACCAATGTCCTTGGCTTTTCACCCAAGCACCTGGCATTGTATAAAACGGCATTGAGCCACCGTTCCTTGCGGGAAGGCACCGACGAAAACAATGAACGAATGGAATTTTTAGGCGACGCTGTTTTGAGTTCTATCATTGCACATTATCTATTTAAAAAATATCCATACAAAGGAGAGGGCTTCTTAACAGAAATGCGAAGCAAGATGGTCAACAGGCAAAAACTAAATGAAATTGCCTTGAAGATGGGATTGAAAAAGATTACCCTGTACAATCGTTACGACAATGGCTTGAATATGTCTCAGATTTTTGGCAACTCTTTGGAAGCAGTGGTTGGTGCTGTGTATCTGGAAAATGGCTATAAGCATACTCAATCTTGGGTGGAAAAAAGAATCATTCTTCCCTATCTCTTTATGGATGATTTGGAAGGCATTGACATCAACATCAAGAATAAACTGTATGGATGGGCTAATAAAAATGGCAAAACGGTAGACTTTGCCACGGTGGATGAAAAACTTGAAAATGGTCGTCGCTTGTTTACCATAGCGGCTACATTGGATGGCGAAATTGTAGCAGAAGCAAAAGGATTTAATAAAAAAGAGGCAAGTCAAATTGCTGCCCAGTTGGCTTTGGAAAAATTGGGACTATAAGAAATATTTTATTTTAAGGGGACTGGGTATACGCTGAAGTCACGCTGGTCCCCATCAAATTTGCAGGATATGACATTTGGAATTATCGGAAGTGGCAGTTGGGGTACCGCTATTGCTAAAATTTTGACGGACAATGGCAATCATCTGCATTGGTGGAATAGAAGCGAGGAAACGATTGAACAATTCAAGCAACTTGGTCACAACCCTCAATACCTGACGTCGGTTCGCTTTGATATGAATCGGTTGCAATTTTCATCAGCTGCTCAGGAAGTCATTGGCCAATCTGACGTCATCGTTATTGCCGTGCCCTCGGCCTATGTCGTTTCTGTTCTTTCTTCATTGCCCAAAGATATTTTTGTAGGAAAAAAAATCATTTCGGCAGTGAAAGGTATTTTGCCACAAGAAAATGTATTGCTGAATGATTATTTGTTGCAGCAATTTGGTGTGTCCTTGCCTGATTATTTTGCTGTATTGGGCCCTTGCCATGCCGAAGAAGTGGCGGCTGAAAAATTATCCTATTTGACATTCACCGGAGTGGACCAAGTGGTCAATAAAAAGATAGCAGAGCAGTTCAATACAAAGTATATCAATACCATCCTCAACAAAGACATCTATGGTGTTCAATACGCAGCAATATTGAAAAATATTTATGCGGTTGGTGCTGGTATTGCCCATGGATTGGAATACGGCGATAATTTTCTGAGTGTATTGATTGCCAACAGCGCCGATGAAATGGCCGGATTTTTGAGAAAAGCGGGTATCATCAATGCGGAGGTGGGATACATTGATCACCACAAACAAGCCAGCCCTCAGCAGGTTCATCACAATTATGCGGCATCTGTATATTTAGGGGATTTGTTGGTTACCTGTTATTCAGTATTCAGCCGAAACAGAACCTTTGGCAAAATGGTCGGCAGTGGGCTGACAATTGAAGCGGCGCAAGCTGAAATGAAGATGATTGCTGAAGGATACAACGCGAGCAAATGCATGTACCTGATCAATCAAACCATTGGAGCAGACATGCCCATTGCTACCGCAGTTTATCAAATGTTGTGGGAAC
>CANGBQ010000014.1 GCA_947451985.1 Chitinophagaceae bacterium
CTTGGCTGATAGCTGTTTTTTGCAATCATATCTTTAATCGGATAGGCTTGCAGTTGCGTTTCCATTTCTTTAATCGCCGTATGATTCGCCATTGCCTTTCCAATCAAACTGCTTAATTGTTGATCTATCAGGGCTGTTTGCTGTGCTTGAGCATGTTTAATACAAATACCCAGCAACAAAATCAAAACTATTCTCATAAATATATGTTTCATTGGTTCGTTAGTGTGCTTCTTGCATGGCCGCTTCTTTTTCTTTTGCATGCTGTTTTTGGTTGGCATTCTTTTTTATTTTCAAAAAGAATACGAGGGGAAACACAGCGATAAAGAAAATAGAAATCAATCTAAAAGTATCGAGGTAACTTAACAGGTACGCTTGTCGATCGATTTGCATATCAATCAATTTGTAGGCTTTTTCTGATGCAGTGGTGAATACATCACCGGTTCTGGCCATGATGTTTTGTGTAATACCATTCAATCGGCTCATAAAATCGGGGCTGCCCGCATTGACGTTAACCATCAAATCGGAACGATGCTGGGCATATTGTTGTGCGATGTAATTGTTGGAGATGGCAATGCCAAATGCGCCTCCCAACTGTCGAGTCATATTGTTGAGCGAAATGCCTGCCGCGTACTCTTTGGGTTGCAAGCCGGCAACAGAAGCGGTTATCAGCGGAAGTTGCAACATCGACATTCCAAAAGCCCGAAAGGCAAGGGGTATGAAAAAGTCCCATCTTTCTACTTCGCCATTTACTTGTCCTCCATACCATCCAAAAGCAATAAAAAACAGCAAGCCCATTACCACAAAAGGAATAGGGGATGCGCCCATACTCATTCTTTTACCGACAATGGGAAACATAATGATGCCAATGATGGTGGGTGGCAATAAGGTGAGTCCAGTCATCAAGGGAGTAAATCCGAGTATACGCTGTGCTAGCACCGGATAGATGTATACACTGGTAAAGAGACCTACGCCAGAAGTAAAGGTAAAAATGGTTGTAATGGCAAGGGTGCGGTTGTTCAATACACGCAAATTCACCACTGGATTTTTGATGCGCAATTCGTGCCAGATAAACGACCCAATCCCAACCACTGCACAGACTGCTGCATTTCTAATAGAGGCCGATGAAAACCAATCTTCTGCTTCCCCTCTTTCCAATACATATTGTAAGCAACCCACACCCATCATGAGCAGCAAGATGCCTATATAATCAATTTTAAAACCTTCTTTCTTTTTTCCTTCTCCTTCTTTTCTGTCAATAAACGTGATGGTGAGATAGGTGGCTAATATTCCAATGGGAATATTTACATAAAATATATAACCCCAATTTTCAAAATTATCCAGTATGAATCCGCCTACAGTCGGTCCGAGTGTGGGTCCAAGCACGATACCCATCCCAAAAAATCCCGAAGCAACGGCTCTTTTTTCGGGCGGAAATGCGTCAAATAAAATGGCTTGAGAAGTAGACAGCAACGCTCCACCACCTATTCCTTGTATAAAACGCCAGGCTACCAATTCTGCGAGGCCCGTACTGGCCCCACAGAAATAAGAGGCCACCGTGAAAATAATCATTGACACCAGGTAATAATTCTTTCTTCCAAAATACTCTCCCAGAAATCCTGTCATGGGGATAATGATCACATTCGCGATGGCATAAGCAGTAATTACCCAGCTTACATCTTCAATCGTTACGCCAATGCTACCAGATATTTTGGTAAGGGCAACGTTGACAATGCTGGTATCAATCAGTTCCATGATGGCGGCACTGATGGTGGTCAACACAATAATAACTCTGGCTAAGCCAGTGGGATAGGTATTCACTGATTGGTACTTGTTCAATAATTAGTCGGCCACACTCACCACTACCTTCACGCTCAAACCAGCCCGTAAAATGTTTCTGTATTTATTTGCTTCGTCAATCGCTATTTTGATGGGCACGCGCTGGGTTACTTTGACAAAGTTGCCGCTGGCATTATCTGGAGGCAACAATGAAAATTTGGCACCAGTCGCTTCACTTAGGCTCTCTACTTTTCCTTTTAATTTTAATCGAGGATAGGCATCCAACGTAATGTCTACAGGGCTTCCTTCGTGCATTCTGGTAATTTGATTTTCTTTAAAATTGGCAACAATCCAAAAAGCAGAATCATTCACTACGGTAAAAAGAGGCATTCCTGTTTGCACAAATTGCATGTTAGAAATATTTTTTTTACCCAACCGACCCGACAATGGAGCCGTGATTTGAGTGTAGCTGATTTTCAGTTTTTGTTGGTCAATCATTGTCTTTTTGACATCCAGCAAAGCCATTGACTTTTTAACACTGGTTTCCAATACCGCAATTTTGCTTTGTGCGCTGGTCAAATCAGTTTCTGCATTTTTTAGTTGCTGTTGTGCAGTATTCAAATTGAATTTGCTGTCTTCGAGTTGTTTGGTGGTGATGGCTTCTGCGCTATACAAAGAATTATCTCTGTTAAAATCATCCTGTGCCTTGTTGTTTTTGATAGAAGCCAACCGAACGTTGCCTTTGTTCACATTAATGGCAGCCAGCGTACTCGCTAAATTGGCTTTCGCGTTTTCTACATCTACTTCGGCTTGTCGGTAATCAGCTTCTAGTTGTTGCAACTGCAGTTGCATTTCCATATCATCCAGTTCTACCAGCAATGCCCCTGCTTTGACTGAGTCGTAATCTTTCACATACATGTTTTTGATGTATCCACTTACCCTTGCGATGACAGGCACCAGCTGTGTTTCTACTTGAGCATTGTCCGTTGATTCATGCCCTTGGGCAAACATCCATGCACGAATACCCAAAAACAAACCTATAACAACGATAATCCCCAGAATAATGAATCTGAGGGATGATTTTTTGCTTTTACTGATAGCCGATTCCTTTTCCATACTTTAATTTATTGTGTGTATTAATTTTTTATTTTCTCCGACAATTGAACTTCATCAAAGCCTACCAACAATTGTTTCCGAAACGCAATTACGGGCCGCTTGATTAGGCTGTTGTTTTGCTGCATCAATTGAATGGCTTTCTTTTCATTCAAAGGCATCGATTTGATTTTTTCAGGCAATCCTCTCCAGGTCGTCCCTTTGGTGTTGACCAGTTTTTCCCATCCCACTTGTTGACACCATTCAGTAAGAATAGTATCGTCTATGGGTTCTTTTTTGTAATTGTGAAAGACGTATTGAATTTTTTTCTTGGCAAACCAGTCGATTGTTTTTTTAACAGAACCACAATTGGGAATGCCGTAAATTGTTATTTTACTCATATCAAAAGTCTGGAAGGGTTGGTTTGTTTTTCATGATGCCCTCAATTTTCCCCATTATTTCTGGTGTCAGTAAAGCAACCGTGTCTAGTGCAGACAAATTGTCCAGCAATTGCTGCTTTTTGGTGGCACCCAAGATGGCAGTACTTACATTTGGATTTTTGATGCACCACGCAATGCTCAGGGATGCAGTGGAGACGCCTAATTTAGCCGCCAACTCGGATAATTTTATAACCTTTTTCAATTTATCATCTGATACCCATCTGTCTTTAAGCCAATCAAAACCCTGTAAAGCAAACCGACTGTTTTTGGGAATGCCGTTGTTGTATTTTCCGCTCAAAAGACCCGATGCCAAAGGACTCCAAATGGTAGTACCCATGCCCACGGTTCTGAATACATCCAGGTACTCTTTCTCCATTTTATCTCTTTCAAATAAGTTGTATTGTGGTTGTTCCATGGTGGGTCCGATCAATCGGTATTGATGTGCTACCCGATGGGCTTCCATGATTTCTACGCCACTCCATTCGCTGGTGCCCCAATATAGAATCTTTCCTTGTTGGATCAAATGGTTCATTGCCCAGACGGTTTCTTCGATGGGGGTATTTTTATCTGGTCTGTGACAGAAATACAAATCAAGGTATTCTACTTGTAGTCTTTTTAATGCTTCGTCGCAGGCTTCCAACAAATGTTTTCTGCTGCAACCTGTTTGATTGGGTTTATTGTCTTTTCCTCTCCAGCCCCAAAATGCTTTGGAAGACACCACAAAAGAACTGCGTTCCCATTTTTTCTTTTTTAAGATTCGCCCCATCATTTTTTCACTTTCTCCCAACGCATATATTTCTGCATTGTCAAAAAAATTGACGCCTTTGTCATAGGCAATGCTCATGAGTTCTTCGGCTACTTTATCATTGATCTGTTTGCTGAAACTCACCCAACTGCCAAAGGAGAGGGTGCTAACCTGTAGGCCAGAATTGCCTAAGCGACGATATTCCATGTGTTTATTTTTTTATGTGTTAACAAGTTATCGCTTCTTTTGTTTAAGAAAGCATCATTTGTTTTAATTCGGAAATTTGGAGGCGGGTACACTGATGCTTCCTACTGAATGCAGGATGTGCCAGTTTTTGAAATTCTGGCTTGCTTCCATGCCCAATCCATTGATGGTTTCGGTTTTGGTTCGAATACGTACAGGCTTGTCCGTATAGAACTCTGTGCCGGGTTTGTTTCGATCCCAATACAGTTCGTTGCAATACAAGGTGTCTCCTTTATTGGTATTGATCACCACCACACTGTCTTTTAGGAAAATAATGCTTTCGGATTGTTTGTATTTGCCATAGCGTGCATTTAAAAAGCTTTCCATTACACCGGCTTCGTTGTAAAAATCTGCATGCAATGTTTTAGGAAACTCCACATAGGGGCTGGCTGTTTGTACATTCAACATAAGGGGCGCCTTCAAGATAGACTTGGTTTTTCCACCGATGGTATAATTCAATACAACGCTTCTGGCTTCTTCTATACCAATGTTTTTCTTGTTGAGGTGATTCACTTTTGCAGGATCATTCTCGCATCCATTCAAAAAAATGCAGCCCATGAAACAGGCTGCAGCAATGATTGTATATTGAAAAACAGTATTCATTTTATAAGAACACATAGATTAATCGTAGCTTCTTTTTTGGAACCAGCGAGCATTCATAGAAATACCAATATTCAGACGCACAAAATTTTCTTTTAAACCCAATGACTGATTGCTTCCTCTCGTGCCGATTTCGCAGGACGTATTCAGGGTTACATATTCTCCCCGGCTTTGAATAGATCTGGGCGTGGTCAATGGGAAAGAGGCTCCTAAGGTAGCGGCATAGTTGTTCCTGACCATGCCATTGATGCGAATATAGTCTGGCCCGTAATACATTCCAGCCCTGTATTTCACATAATTCCAATATACATTGCTGGAGCTGGTTGATCGAATGGGATAATATTCAGCACCTGCTCGAATGGTCCAGTTGTTGTGCACCTGATCCGTTTGATTGTAAAACCGGTAGTCGGACCATTGTGTCATTTCGTAATCTGCGCCTACCAGCCACTGTTTGTTGTTGGATTGGTAGGTGAAGCCGCCCCCAATGGTGGAAGGTACAATCACTTTTCCTTTCTGGTCATTGATTTTGTAAATACTGTCAATGCTGTTGTATCCACCATTGCCATCGTTGGCATAGGTTTCGTAAAGGGTAGATTTGTAGGCAGTAAGACGCTGTTGCAAGTTCGCATAGGCGCCCAATCGCAAGGTTCCTGCATTCGTAAGGTGCATGACATATTGAATGCCTGTATTGAGAAACAAACCATTCATCCTGGTTGTTACATCAAAATTTGATTTATAATAGTACACACTGTCGTTGACAAAAGAAAGTCGGGTACTGTAATTTTTATTGCCGAAAGTGTATCCAGTGCTAAAACCAATGCTGAATTCATTTTTGTGTGAGCCTTTCCCAACTTTTCGAATACCCGTGCTGATGTTGAATTGATTCAATCCGCCTGTTCCCTCATATAATGTATTCGTACTGTCAATAGAAGAAATGCGATTGTTCTGTTCAATTTTGTAATTGATGCGGGTCAAAGGGCGCAAACCGAAGCTCAGTCCCCAGCTGGTTCCTTTTTTTTCCATTTTTTGAGAAGAAACAGGAAAAGCAATTTGCAAATAAGAGATAACCGGGTTGGTGGCTTTGTATTTTTCGGGACTGCTGGTACTTTTCAGGGTCCTGACATCAACTTCTGCTCCGATGTCAAAGATGGTATTGGAAAAATTTTTAGTATTTGTCAAATTTCCCAAGGACGCTGGGTTGATCATGTTGATATTGAAAGGGGCGCCAATGATGCCATAATCCGAATAAGCAGCCGATATTCCGCCCATTCCTCTATTGACGATATGCTGGCCCGGAACAACATCACCTAAACCGTAGCGGGAATAGGGAGCGTTTTCTTGTGCCATCAGATTGGCTGCCATGGCCAAGGCACAGGACAATAAAACGATGCTTCTACAAATTTGGCCGGTTGTTGATTTCACTAAGTGCATACAATCCTTTGAATAAAAAATGAGCGTCGGCAAATATCTTGTTTTTAAGTTGACTGGCAAAATACATTGAGTTGCCCCCGGTTAAGACCACGTTAAAGTTCCCATAGCGGGCGCTATATTGATCAATCATTCCATCAATTTCACAGGCCATACCTGTAATGACGCCCGATTGTATGTTGGTAGCGGTGTCGTAACCAATGAGTGGGATATTCCATGCGGCCTCCACCAATGGCAACTTGGCCGTGAAGGTATGCAGGGCTTTGAAGCGCATTTCCAACCCCGGAGAAATCGATCCTCCCAGGAATTGATGATATTGGTTGATAAAATTATACGTGATGCAACTCCCCAAACCGATGATCAAGGTGTTGGTTTGAGGAAAAAGCTGAATGGCGGCAGCCAATAAGGCCAGTCGATCGGCTCCAATGCTTTCTTTTTTGCCTACGGCAATGGAAAAATTCAACTGACTATTGGCTGTCAGTCGATGAAACGTAGATCGACTCGCTAACAGCGCTTCGATGGCTGGAGGATGATCGATGACAGAGGCAAGAATGGTCTGCGCGGGTTGATGCTGGTCTAGTAGTTGCTCGATGCTGGTTTGACAATCGTCGGGCAAGACCATTTCCTCCTTCAACATTGCTTCTTCAAATACCGCAGCTTTTAGTCGGGTATTGCCAAAATCAAGACACAAAATGGTCATACGACGTTTTTATGAGTCAAAGGTAGTCAATCCTGCAGGTTAGTTTGTCAAGAAATTCACTACTAATTATAGATTGAAACCTTCCAGGTTTTTGAAATGTCCATTCAAATGGATCTTGGTTTTTAAATTTTCCATTTCTTCTACAACGGGCAGCATTGTTTGGAGGTGTCGCTTCAAAAATTCTTGGCGGTGCAATTCATTTTCGTATTCCAACAATTGATATTCTTGTTCAAGCGACATACCTACATGGTGGGCTACATCATAACTTTGCAAGGCATCATCTGGTTTGCCGAAATTTTTTTGCACAGACAAAAGCTGGTGCAATCTTCTTGCTTCTGCTACAATGTGCTTCATCATGGCTGCACTTCCATTGCTGTAATTATTGGTATACAATACAATGGCGCCTCCGTATAATTTTTCGGGAATGTTTTTGATCAATTCTAATATTTTGAATACTTGAATACCTTTTGTTTTGATATCCATTTTTCCATCTGGATACCTTTTGGATATTTCTGTGACTTCTACCAATGTCCCAAAATCAGCAATGGCTTTATTCATCACTGTAGGAATGCCAAATGGCTTCTTTTGTTCTAAACAATATTCAATCAATTGTATATACCGCGGTTCGAAAATGTGCAAGTGCAACGACTCGCCAGGATACACAACCAGAGACAATGGAAATATGGGGATGAAATTGGTCATTCTATAGATTACATGTAATTTACATTTTTCTTTTGGCAAACCTGAACAATCATGAACAGGCTTCTTTTTTAAACTCTTTCATCGTATCGTCATGAAAATTACCGGAGTAACCATTATTCGAAACGCCCTCAAAAATGACTATCCAATCGTAGAGGCGATTGCATCTATTTTGCCGGTAGTGGATGAAATGATTGTTTCGATTGGAGACAGCGAAGACGAAACCGAAACCTTGATCAGAAACATTTCTTCCGATAAAATAAAAATTGTTTATTCTACCTGGGATCTACGTTATAGAAAAGGAGGAGAAATTTTAGCAGTGGAAACCAACAAGGCCCTAGAGCATGTTTCTGTGGATACAGACTGGATTTTTTACATACAAGGAGACGAAGTCATCCATGAACAATACCATGCCAATATTCTTTCGGCTACTCAAAAATACTTGCAAGATCCTTCTGTTGAAGGCCTCTTGTTCAATTACCTGCACTTTTATGGCACCTATGATTATGTAGGTAACAGTCGTAAATGGTATGATGTTGAAACCCGCATCATCCGAAACAATATAGGAATTCGATCATACAGAGATGCACAGGGTTTTCGAAAAGCCAATCATCAGAAAATAAAAGTGGCCCGTATAGACGCTTTTGTTTGTCACTATGGCTGGGTAAAAGACCCTGCTCAAATGAAAGCCAAACAAAAGAATGTAGCTGCTTTTTGGAACGACGACCAGGCGCTTGAAAAAATATTGAAAGAAGAAGATTTTTTTGATTACAGTGAATTTGATTCCATTAAAAAATTTACAGGAACCCATCCTGCAGTGATGCAATCCAGGATTCAACGTAAAAATTGGGAAGTGAGATTGGACGTCCGTCAAAACAACCTGAAATGGAAATATCGTTTATTGAATTGGATTGAGCGATGCACAGGCAAAAGGCTTTTCACTTTTAGGAATCATGTGGTAGTGAAGTGAGATTCCTTTAATTTTAATATAGATTCTTGTAAATTATGTGGGAAGATTTATTGCAACAATTGAATAAAGGAGACACCAATGCATTGGCGAGGGCCATCTCTTTGGTTGAAAACCAGGTACCCGGATACGAAAAACTATTGTCGAACATAGGAGCGCAATCAGGCACAGCCATCATTGGTATAACCGGCCCGCCCGGTGCCGGAAAAAGTACTTTAACAGACGCATTGATTGCTTCTTTTATTCAACAAGGAGATCGAGTGGCTATCTTATGTGTGGATCCGAGTTCTCCATTTACACAAGGCGCTATTTTGGGCGATCGAATCCGAATGAATCAATGGTACAATCACCCAGCTGTATTCATTCGCTCATTGGCTAGTCGCGGCGCATTGGGCGGCTTGCATCCAATGGTCGTTGAAATAACCGACTTATTAAAAGCAGCCCATTTTGATAAAATCATTGTAGAAACAGTCGGAGTGGGGCAAAGTGAAATTGAAATTGTCGGATTGGCGGACGTCACCATTGTTGTTTTGGTGCCAGAAGCAGGTGATGAAATTCAAACCATGAAATCGGGCCTGATGGAAGTGGCAGATATATTTGTCGTTAATAAATGCGACCGACCAGGTAGCGACCAGTTTTCAAACAACCTGCAGGCCATGTTGGATCACTCTACCCGTCATCATCAAAATCATACTTCCATTATCAAAACCATCGCCGCTCAACAACAAGGCATTGAATTGTTGCAACAAGCCATCAATGATTTTTTGACTACCCATCCACCAAAAGAAAAACTGAGCTTATTGGCGGAACGAGCGATGTATTTGATTGCCAAAAGAAGGATGAAAGATTTGAATAAGCAATTGCTGGCTGACGCTATTCAAAAAGAGGGACCCGATTTCAATCTGTACCAATTTATTCAACAATTTTAGTTAGTTATCTAGTACCTACTCATGTCAATACCCAAGATTATATTGGATTGTGAACGGATAAAATATCCAAATACAGGCCTGTATCATTTTTGTATTCACTTGGGACTTTCTTTGCAGCAATTTTCTGATGCTCAAAAAGAATCAATTTACTTATATCTGAACAATGCAGACAGGCATTTGTTTTCAGCCGATTCAAAATTTATCCACCAGCATTTGATTCATAAATTTTTGCTACCCAACACTTCTTCTTATCGGATCTGGCATTCAACCCATCAATTGAGTCAGTATTTTCCCCGGCTTTCCAAAACCAAAATAGTATTGACCATTCATGACCTGAATTTTTTATACGATACATCCAAATCTTTGGCTAAAAAGAAATCGATCTTGCAAAAAATTCAATCGCGTATAGATCGTGCCGATGAAATCGTTTCCATTTCTCAATTTACTTTATCACAAGTACAATCTCATTTGCAATTGCGGGATAAATCATGCCGGGTCATTCACAATGGCTGTAACATAGAACCAATGCCCACCTTGAATCGTCCACTTGGCGCACCACCCACTTCATTTTTATATACAATTGGAACCATTGCTGAAAAGAAAAACTTTCACGTATTGCCTTCTCTTTTGGTCAACAACGATTGGCGGTTGGTTGTATCTGGCATTACCCAGAGCACTTCTTATTATGAAAAAATAATTACTGCTGCCCAACAACAGGGCGTGGCCGATCGGTTGATTTTTACAGGGCCTGTTTCAGAGAATGACAAGCAATGGTATATGAAGCATTGTAATGCCTTCGTGTTTCCTTCTGTTGCAGAGGGTTTTGGTTTGCCCGTAATTGAAGCCATGTATTTTGGCAAACCTGTTATATTATCCAAGCACACGGCTTTGCCCGAAATAGGAGGAGCGCAGGCGTATTATTTTGATTCTTTTGACCCTTCCTCTATGCAAGAAGTATTGCAAAAGAGCCTGCGACACTATGCTGAAAAAGACAATCACAATGACATTGTAGCGAGAGCCAATCAATTTAGCTGGAAAAATGCTGCCATGCAATATCTAGAAGTGTATCGAACTTTGTATTGATCGATTTGAAAGAAATGACAATTTGTAAATCATTTTTTTGGATGTGGATAGCCACCTGCCAAATGAAGTATCCAAGATTCTTTTAATATTTCTCTAGCAAAGACATGGTAGTTGTCAAAAGGAAACCACTCTTCCTTGTATTTCTTCTTATATAATTTTAAAATGAATTTTGGAATAATTTTCCGCTGTCGGTTGATGCCTCTGCCTTTTTGTGTTCCTCGGATTTTATAAATCATCTGCACATTAAACTTTGGATCGAGCGCATAAAAAAGATGCTGGGTTTGGGTAAGGTATGCCATAGGCGCCTCTTCATAACTCCCCTTTTCTTTGGCCTTTATATTGTGTCCAGAATAATAATAATCTTCAAATAGTGCGGCTACTTTTTCGGGTCTAAAAATAAAGACACCTCCATTGATACTACCCAGCAAGTTTTCAGCTGGAGAAAAATTCCTGGCGGAAAAATAATCACCCACGCTTTCATTTTTTATTTTCCAAGTTTTTTAAATTCTTCTGTATCTCGATTGTCGATGACTGCTCCAAAAGCTTTGTCGTCAGGCAATTGTTCGAAAACAGAAGGAGCATTTCCATTCAATACAATGTCCAAATCCAGATACAATGCCACATCGTACTCTCTTACCAATCCTGGAATCAGTAGTTTTTGAACGAGCAAAGACCGGTAGAAGCTAGGATCAGGCGGCGTGTCAATTATTTTGAGCGAAGCATTCGTTTTCGAGGCATAGTGCTCAAACTGTTCTTTGTTATTGAGATAAATTTGTTTGTATTTTTCCCCAACGACTAGAAGGCATATGACTTTTTTCATGATTCCAGGTACTTTGAAGCGAAGGGAATGGTTATTCAGCTCGATTGGCTTTCCACCAGCGATAGGCGATTACGCCCACTACCGCAAAGGGTGCCAGCATCAAATACAAAATGCCATTGTTTAATCCCAAGGCTGGCTTTTCTCCTAATTGCTGAGCTGTTTTTGTACACATAGCACATTGGGCGATGCTGCACAAAGGCAAGCATATTGCTATCAAACCGTAAAAGAAGGCTACGCAATATTTATTCATGGTGTAAAGTTAGTAAAACCATTGTCAAAAAAAATCCGCCTGGTGGGCGGATGGTAAAGTTGATTAGTCTTGTGCTACAGCCTTGCTGGCTCTTTTTCGATCTTCTTCGTTGAGTATGTTTTTTCTCAAACGAACGCTTTTGGGCGTCACTTCAATACACTCGTCGTGCTGGATGTACTCCATACATTCTTCCAAGGTCATTAAGATCTTGGGTGCGGCACGGCTGGCATCATCACTTCCGCTGGCACGGTGATTGGTTAGTTTTTTTGCTTCGGTTGCATTCACCACTAAATCGCCCGGCTTAATGTGTTCTGCAATAATTTGTCCTGCGTATACATCGTCTCCTGGATCCACAAAAAATCTCCCCCTGTCTTGCAACTTGTCTATTGAATAAGCCGTTGTTTTTTCTGTTGTTTTACTCAATAAAACCCCATTGTTTCTGCCAGGAATAGATCCTTTCCAAGGTTTGTATTCGCTGAAACGATGAGCCATTACTGCTTCTCCTGCGGTATTGGTAAGCATATTGCTTCGTAGACCAATCAGTCCGCGAGAAGGAATTTCAAATTCAAGGTGTTGCATTTCACCTTTGGATTCCATCACTTGCATCTCGCCTTTGCGCTGGGTAACCAAATCAATTACTTTTCCGCTGAATTCTTCGGGCACGTCTACTACTAATATTTCATAGGGCTCACATTTTGTGCCGTTGATTTGTTTTACCAATACTTGTGGTTGTCCTACCGTCAGCTCAAAGCCTTCTCTGCGCATGGTTTCAATTAAGATACCCAAATGCAAAATACCACGACCAAAGACCAAGAAGCTATCAGCACTATCGGTGTCTTCTACTCGAAGAGCTAAGTTTTTTTCTGTTTCTTTCATCAATCGGTCGCGCAAGTGACGACTGGTTACAAACTTTCCTTCTTTTCCAAAGAAAGGAGAGTTGTTGATACCAAACAACATGCTCATGGTGGGTTCATCCACACTGATAACGGGCAATGCTTCTGGATTTTCTTGATCGGCAATGGTATCACCAATGTTGAAATCATCCAAGCCGACCACCGCACAAATATCTCCGGCTACTACTTCACTTACTTTTTTCTTTCCCATCCCTTCAAATACGTACAACTCTTTAACACGCATTTTTTTAATACTGCCATCAGCTTGCATCAGCGCAATCGGCTGATTTTCTTTAATCACTCCACGCGCCACTTTACCTACTGCAATTCTTCCTAAGAAAGAAGAGTAGTCTAAAGAAGTGATTTGCATTTGAAGTGACCCTTCGTTGATAGCGGGCGCTGGTACATATTTGATGATCCCATCCAATAAAGGAGTGATGTTGTCAATTTGAGTCAATGAATCATTGAACCAGCCATTTTTGCCGGATCCGTAAAAAGTAGGAAAATTAAGTTGTTCTTCGGTGGCATCCAGGTTGAAAAACAATTCAAACACTGCGTCATGTACCTCATCTGGGCGACAATTGGGTTTATCTACCTTATTGATCACTACAATGGGATGAAGTCCGAGTGCCAAAGCTTTTTGCAACACAAAGCGGGTTTGAGGCATGGGTCCCTCAAAAGCATCTACCAACAATATAACACCGTCAGCCATTTTCAATACGCGCTCCACTTCTCCTCCAAAATCAGAGTGACCAGGGGTATCGATTACATTGATTTTGGTGTCTTTGTATGCAACGGCAGCATTCTTACTGAAAATAGTAATACCTCGTTCTCTTTCAAGATCGTTGCTATCCATGATCAGTTCGCCTGTTTCTTGGTTGTCTCTGAATACTTTGGTAGCATGTAAAATTTTGTCTACCAAGGTGGTTTTGCCATGATCAACGTGAGCGATGATAGCGATGTTGCGAATATTCATTTTTTTTGTTTTGAGGCAATGGTGATACAGCTGTTGGCGTGCACCCTTACCGGTGTTTTTCGAGCCGCAAAGGTAGTGCATTTCAGCGGGTCGGCAAGGGTTTCATGGAATAAACTTCTCCCTCTCTAGTACATTTAACCAAGTATTACACGTATGATGAGATGAAAGCATGTCAGATTCTTTGTAATTTTAACTTTTCCCTGTTTTATTATGCCTTTCACCTTGCATTCAGCCTATCAGCCCTCGGGCGACCAGCCAAGCGCTATCCAGCAGCTGACACAGGGTATTTTGGAAGGCGAAAAATACCAAACCTTGCTGGGCGTAACAGGTAGTGGAAAAACCTTTACCATGGCCAATGTAATCCAACAGGTTCAGCGGCCTACCTTGGTATTGACGCACAATAAAACATTGGTGGCACAGCTGTATGGTGAATTCAAGCAATTTTTTCCAGAAAATGCAGTAGGCTATTTTGTCTCATACTACGATTATTACCAACCCGAAGCGTATCTGCCGGTTTCCAATACCTATATCGAGAAGGACTTAAGCATCAATGAGGAATTGGATAAACTGCGTTTGCAAGCAACTGCACAGTTGTTGAGCGGCAGAAGAGACATTGTGATTGTAGCCAGTGTAAGTTGTATATATGGCATGGGCAATCCAACCGAATATGCAAATGGAATCATCCGAATCAAGCAAGGCCAGGTAATTTCTCGCCAAGGATTTTTACATGCGCTCGTGAATTCGTTGTATCATCGAAGTCAGGGTGATTTTACCAGGGGATCATTTCGCGTGAAAGGAGATACCATTGACATTCATTTGCCTTACGTAGACTTTGGTTATCGTATTTCTTTTTTTGGAGATGAAATTGAAAGCATTGAAACCCTGGAACTGCAGACTGGAAAAAGAATCAGCACAGTAGAGCATGCAGCCATCTTTCCTGCCAATTTATACTTAGCACCCAAAGACATGATGGCGCAGGTCATCAGTGATATTCAGGATGAATGTGCTGCACAGGTATCTTATTTTAAAGCGGCTGGGAAATATATTGAAGCACAGCGTATCCAGGAACGCGTGCAGTATGATTTGGAAATGATTCGCGAATTGGGGTATTGTACAGGCATTGAAAACTATTCTCGATTTTTTGATCGCAGACAACCCGGCGCAAGACCTTTTTGTCTGTTGGATTATTTTCCCAAAGACTTTTTGACCATCATAGATGAAAGCCATCAGACCATTCCCCAAATCAGCGGCATGTATGGGGGAGACCGAAGTCGCAAGTTGGTGTTGGTTGACTACGGATTTCGCTTGCCATCTGCCATGGACAATCGTCCGCAAAATTTTAATGAATTTGAAAGCCTCGTTCACCAGACCGTATTTGTATCGGCAACACCCGGCGAATATGAATTGCAAAAATGTGGCGGGGTGGTGGTAGAACAAGTGGTTCGGCCTACCGGCTTGCTGGATCCGCCGATTGAGGTTCGGCCTACCCTCAATCAAATTGATGATTTGCTTTATGAAATTCAACAGCGCATTCAAAAAGGGGGTCGCGTGTTGGTGACTACGCTTACCAAAAGAATGGCAGAGGAATTGAATAAATACTTCGCTCGAATTGATATCAAGTCCTCTTACATCCACAGTGATGTAGATACCTTGGAGAGAGTAGAAATATTAAGATCTCTTCGCTTGGGCACCATTGATGTTTTGGTAGGCGTGAATTTACTGAGAGAAGGACTTGATTTGCCAGAAGTTTCTTTGGTAGCTATTATGGATGCCGATAAAGAAGGGTTTTTACGAAATGAAAGAAGTTTGACGCAAACAGCAGGTAGGGCTGCCCGTAATGTAGATGGGTTGGTTATTTTTTACGCCGACCGCATCACCGGTAGCATGCAAAAAACCATTGACGAAACAAACAGAAGAAGAGAGAAACAAATAGCCCACAATACAGCGCACGGCATTGTCCCTACTACCATTTATAAGACAACCGAACAAGTGATGGCGCAAGGAAGTGTATTGGATGTGAAGGGGTATGACCCTTCCAATCCTTATGCGTTGCAAGAGACAGCACCATCCAATGTGTTGGCCGAGGAACAGGTAGAATACCAAACCATACCTCAGGTGGAAAAAGCGATTGTGAAAGCCAAAAAAGAAATGGAGAAAGCTGCCAAAGCAACTGACTTTATGGAAGCGGCCCGCATCAGAGACATTATGTTTTCTTTGCAAAAGCAATTGGAAACAATGAAGCAATCCTAAATAAAAAGAGATCCTTCGAAAAGAACCTCTTCCATCGTTTTATTTTTATTATCTATGGAATGGAATAAGTCTCCAATACTCTGTGTTGAATGGTAAGACCGTTTGAATTTCTGGTCATGCTTTCGATTAACCCAACGCCCTTTGCATAATAATAATCTGCCGTAGACAGGATGCTGGTTCCTACACCAGGAATCGACGTACTGGTACTTTGTGTTACCTGAATCACATCTGGATACAACACGCCTACTACTGTCCTGGTCGTACCCATGGAAATAATTTCATAATTGGTCGTATTGACCACGCCATTGCCTCCGTCGTTTACATCCGACCAAGTGGCTCCGACATTGGCATTTGCCCTCAACACAACATTCTTGGTTTGAGCAACGGTACTGCCGCCAAAGCCGGGTGTGTTAATGCCGACAATGGTGCTAATGTCATTGCTGCAATTGTGATAATAGGTTTGCCCGTCAAAAAGGGTTTTAGAATAAGTAGTGGTTCCGATAACGGTATCTGAAACAATCGAAAGAGTAGTAGTTTGGGTATTGATACCGCCTGCAGCAGAATCAATATAGGTGTAAACCGACCCATCGCACCAAGGCAGGTATTTACAAGATTTGCATCCGGTAAAATTGGTTCCATTTGGATTGGGGGACATGCCATTTTCAAAACTTTGATTCTTTACACAAGCTACCAGCATTATACTGGTGAGAAAAACGGCCAAGCAGATCTGCAATAATCTTGCCATACAATAATGTTTATTTGAAGCAAAAATAGGATTTATGTTCAAATCAAGCACAGATCAATGGCGAATACAGCTATTTTAAGTGTTTTCTCCTCTTGAACAGCCATTCCTTTTCCTATATTTACAATATCCGCATTTGTATGAAAAGAACTGAGTCAAGTTGGTACAGCCCTTCGTTGCAAAAGGACATGCCGGTGGTCCGGTACGGTGATTATGGATTTGCCTTGTTGTTGATTCCTACCGCCGCTGCCGATTATTTGGAATATGAACGTTTTCAGTTGATTGATTCGTTGCGTCCTTTCATTGAAGGCGGCAAGCTGAATGTATTTTCCGTCAACAGCATCAATAATGAAAGTTGGCTCAACAATGAAATGCTGGGCGAACACAAAGCCATTCGGCAGAACCAGTTTAATAAATACGTTTTTGATGAAGTAATACCCTTTATTAAAACAACGACTTCTGCCGATACGCCTGTTATAACTTGTGGGGCTTCTTTTGGTGCTTTGCACAGCATGAATTTATTCTTAAAACGGCCTGATATCATCAATGGGGTCATTGCCATGAGCGGTGTGTATGATTTAACGGCCTACACCAAGGGCTTTTATGATGAACAAGTATATTTCAATTCCCCTATTCATTACTTGCCCAATCTAAGCGATGAATGGTATGTGCAACATATCAAAAAGAGCACCCATATTCATTTGTTAAGCGGGAGCGGTGAACACGAAGATCCTTCGGCTGTCACTCAGTTGTCACAATTACTGAACCGATTAGATATTTCACATGAATTATCCATTTGGGGTCCTGAATGGAAACACGACTGGCCTACCTGGAGGGCTATGCTTCCCTATTACATCGAGCATCGCTGGTAGCTACGGTCTCAATGCTGTCAGAGACACGATACAAATACTGCCACATTCTTCCCTAATTGTTTTACTTTTATGGCATGCCAAAAAAATTATTTTTGTTAGATGCCATGGCGCTGGTTTTTCGGGCGTATTATGCATTGATTCGAAGCCCCCGCATCACCAGTGATGGGCGCAATACCAATGCTCAATTCGGATTTACCAATGCTTTGATTGATCTAATCAAAAATCAGCAACCCACCCACATAGCGGTTTGCTTTGACACCCATGCCCCTACTGAAAGACACAATGATTTTGCCGACTATAAAGCGAATCGTCAAGAAACGCCCGAAGATATTTTGTCTTCAATTCCTGAAATCAAAGAAATCATCAAAGGATTCAATATTCCTGTGGTGGAATTGGATGGATATGAAGCCGATGATGTCATTGGTACATTGGCTAAACAAGCCGAACAAAAAGGATTTGACGTGTACATGGTTACGCCCGATAAAGATTATGGGCAACTGGTTTCCGATAAAATCAAAATATACAAACCACCTTATCAAGGAGGATCGTATGAAATTTTAGGCCCTGCAGAGGTTTGTAAAAAATGGGATATTGAACGAGTAGATCAAGTGATTGAGATATTGGGATTGATGGGAGATGCGGTGGACAACATTCCAGGCATCCCTGGGGTAGGCGAAAAGACGGCCGCCAAATTATTGAAAGAATACGGAACCATTGAGCAGATACTCGAAAAGGCAGACCAAATCAAAGGCGCTCTCGGAGAAAAAGTAAGGAACGGAAAGGAGATGGCGCTGATGAGCAAAAAACTTGCTACCATTATCATCAATGTGCCCGTTCAATTTCATGAAGAAGCATTTGCTCTAAAGGAACCCAATAAAGAAGCGCTTTCGAATATATTCTCCCAACTTGAATTCAAGACACTGGGCAAAAGAATTTTAGGTGAAGACATTCCTACTGCCACCGCCGCAATGGTTCAAAAAAATGAACACGCCCAAATGGATTTATTTGGCAATGCGGTAACCGTTGAAAAAGCAACAGCGTCTAATGATGACGAAGCCCCTGTATTGACAGCGGATAGAAATATTGACAATACGCCCCACCAATATCATTTGACAGAATCGGATGCTGCGATTAAAAAATTGGTACAAAATTTAGCAGGCGAAAAAGAAATTTGTTTTGATACAGAAACCACCAATATCGATGCGAATTTGGCCGAATTGGTAGGGATGAGTTTTGCTTTTACACCAGGCGAAGCCTATTATGTACCTTGTCCAGCAGATAAAAAACAATGCATGGCATTGCTTGATTTGTTCAAGCCTTTGTTTGACGATGAAAACAAGTTGTGGATTGGCCAGAATTTAAAATACGACCTGCTGGTATTGAAATGGTATGGTTTTGAACTGAAAGGAAAAATATTTGATACCATGCTCGCCCATTATGTCATTGAGCCGGAAGGCAAAAGAAACATGGATGCTCTGAGCGCTAAGTATTTGGGATACGAGCCTATTCACATTGAAGCATTGATTGGTAAAAAGGGCAAGCATCAAGGAACCATGAGAGAAGTGGAGATAGAGAAAATAAAAGAATATGCCGGAGAAGATGCGGATATTACTCTGCAATTAAAAAATGTTTTTGTTCCTCAGTTGACATCGAATAAAGTAGAAAGGGTTTTTAATGAAGTAGAAAATCCTTTGGTGAAGGTGTTGACGGACATGGAATTTGAAGGCATTCGGATTGATGTTGATTTTTTACACGCCTATTCCAAACAGCTGGACACGGCCGCCAAACAATCAGAAGAATCTGTTTACCAACAAGCAGGTGTTCGGTTTAACCTGGCTTCTCCCAAACAACTGGGGGAGGTGTTGTTTGACAAATTACAATTGGATCCCAAAGCCAAAAAAACAAAAACAGGTCAGTATGCTACCGGAGAAGATGTGTTGCAAAAGCTGGCATCACAACATAAAATTTGCAATGACATTTTGGATTTCAGGGAATTGACCAAATTGAAATCAACTTATGTAGATGCGTTGCCTGAATTGATTCATCCAGTCACCGGAAGGGTTCACACGAGTTATGCCCAAGCGGTGGCTGTAACCGGCAGGCTCAGCAGCAACAATCCGAACCTGCAGAACATTCCTATCAGAAGCGAAAAAGGAAAAGAAATTCGAAAAGCGTTTATTCCAAGGGACGATCAACATGTATTGGTTTCTGCCGATTATTCACAGATTGAATTAAGAATCGTTGCGGCTATCAGTGGCGACCCCAACATGTGTGAAGCGTTCAAGACAGGAAAAGATATTCATACAGCTACCGCTGCAAAAGTATTTCACGTAGAGGAGTCAGCCGTTACGAAAGAAATGCGGTACAAGGCTAAGAGTGTCAACTTCGGTATTATTTATGGTCAAGGTGCGTTTGGATTGGCAGAAAATCTAGGTATCTCCAGAACGGAAGCAAAAGAAATCATTGACAATTACAAAAAAGAGTTTCCCAATATTCAGCAATACATGAACAATAGTATTCAGTTTGCAAAAGAGCATGGATATGTTGAAACCCTGATGGGCAGAAAGCGTTGGCTGAAAGACATCAACTCAACCAATTTTACGGTAAGGGGTTTTGCCGAAAGAAACGCCATCAATTCCCCGATTCAGGGAACAGCTGCGGATATGATCAAGATTGCCATGATCAAAGTGCATGAAGCTTTCAAAAAACACCAGTTCAAATCGAAGATGTTGTTACAGGTGCATGATGAATTGGTTTTTGATGTGCTGAAGGAAGAACTTGAAATTGTAAAACCGGTCATTATAGAATGCATGCAACATGCGCTGGCATTACCCAATCAAGTGCCCACCGACGCCTCCATTGGTTCCGGTATCAACTGGTTGGCTGCCCATTAAAACATATATGAACAGGCCCTTATTAATATATTGTTATGATGCCTATTGTGGCTGGTGTTATGGATTCAGTGACAACATGATTGCAATCGCAAATCGTTTTCAAGATCATCTCGACTTCGAGGTATTGAGCGGTGGTATGATTCTGCCCGAAAAACCGGTCCACATAAAAGTGGCTGCCAGTTTTATTGCAAAGGCTTACAAACAAGTAGAAGAAACCACAGGTAAAGTCTTCGGACAGGATTACCTGTGGCATGTATTCAATCCAGATGACAGTGACTGGTATCCTCATTCGGAAAAGCCGGCCATTGCGCTGTGTATTTTCAAAGAATACTATCCAAATCGAGCCATTGAATTTGCTGCCGACTTACAGTATTCTTTGCATTACGAAGGCAGAGACTTGACTGACAATGAAGCCTACAGGCATCTGTTGGAAAAATATGGAATCAACGAAACTGCTTTCTACGAAAAGCTCTCCAGCGAAGTATACAAAGAAATGGCATATTATGAATTTGCATTGGTGAAGCAATTGAAAGTAGAAGGATATCCTGCTGTTTTCATTCAAACCAGTGAATCTAGTTTTCATTTGATTGCAAGCGGTTTTACGGAAGAGGAAGTGTTGTCGAATAGAATACAAAAGGTATTGGCCGCTCTGTAATTTTTAAGTGAAGTAGCCTGAAATAAAATCATTCATCAAAATATATAGAATCACTAAACTCATTTATTATGCGATTTTTAATTTTTGCCATCGGAATTTTTATCATCAGTTCATGTAATCAGTCCAAAACTTCCAATCACTCCAACTTGACCAATTACTTTACTTATAGTGATTCAGTTGAAGCAGGCGGTGTTCGAATGATTCCTATTCAAACCCCAGTGGGCACTTTCAAAGTATGGACCAAACGTTTTGGCAACAACCCCCGGATTAAAATACTGTTATTGCACGGAGGTCCTGCCATGACCCACGAATACATGGAGTGTTTTGAAACTTTTTTCCAAAGAGAAGGCTTTGAATTTTATGAGTATGATCAATTGGGCTCTTATTATAGTGATCAACCCAAAGACAGCAGTCTCTGGACAACAGCGCGTTTTGTCGAAGAAGTAGAACAAGTAAGGAAGGCTATTGGAGCAGACAGTTCCAACTTTTTTGTGTTAGGGAATTCATGGGGTGGTATCTTGGCCATGGAATATGCTTTGAAATATCAACAACATCTCAAAGGATTGATGGTAGCCAATATGGTCGCCAGTGCCCCTGAATATGGAAAATATGCCGATGAAGAATTGGCCAAACAGATGAAACCAGCCGTACTCGCCGAAATCAAGGAATTAGAAGCTAAGAAAGATTTCAGCAATCCACGTTACATGGAATTGCTTATTCCAAACTTTTATCGGGAGCATTTGTGTCGCTTGAAAGAATGGCCCGATGCCTTCAATCGCTCTATGAAACACGTGAACGGCGAAATTTATACCATGATGCAGGGGCCCAGTGAATTCGGGGTGAGTGGCCGTTTGGCCAACTGGGATATTAAAAACCGATTGCATGAAATTGCTGTACCTACATTAATGGTGGGCGCTCATTACGACACCATGGATCCAGCTGCGATGGAAGACCAAAGCAAACGTGTACAAAAGGGACGCTACTTGTATTGCCCCAATGGCAGTCATTTATCGATGTGGGACGACCAACAGGTATTCATGAAGGGGGTCATCAAATTCATCAAAGAGGTGGACGAAGAACAATTCTAAGGATGTTTTGAAAAACGTTCAAAAGAAAAAGTCGCAACCCTCAACCCTCAACAAAGAATCTTAAAAACTTCCAGGATAGCCAACCTTAGGAATGAAATCATCCTTTGTTTCTGTTTTGGCAGGCTTGCCGAAGTTTTTCAAGTTGTAACTGAATGTCAGCATGAAATACTGTTTCAGCACTTCACTCCTTGAATCTTCGATATAGGTATTCGTTACCAACCTGCTGACGCTTTGGTTCTGTTTAAGGATATCAAAAACAGATATTTTAATTTCACCTGTTTTGTTTTTAAATAATTTTTTTCCAATCCCTGCATTCCACAACGTGAAATTTCTGTCGTATCCTGCAGACAGTCCCTTAAAGATTTGATGATTCAAATCGTTTTGAACAAACCATCCTTTTTTGCTGAGTAGGTTTAAGCTCAAGCTGATTACATGATTGACATAGCTGTTGGTAAGGGTAGTTCCACCAGTTGTTTTGGCTTGATTGATATTGGCAGCATAATTCAAGTTGTAATCAATGTATTCACTGATATTGCTGACAAATCCGATGCCCACATTATATACATAGGTATGGGTGTTGGTAGACAACGCATTGATCTTTCCTGGCAATTTTGTATAAATCATACTGGAAGAAAGATTCACTGTTGATTTCGCCCATTTCACTGGCAGGCTGTATGTAAAGGAGCTGCGAAACAAAAAATATCCGTCCAGATTCAATGGCTTAGACAGCTGAGATCCTTTTTTCAGGACAATGCCATTGTCCAATGTAGAGTCATTGGTTGCAATGTAGGTGGCATTGGCTATGTAGTTGTCTGATTGCTGAATAAAAAAGTTGGCAAAAATACTTTTGTTGGTTTTGGTATTGCTATAGCTGAATCGGCTTCCGGTATACTGAGTAAAGGTTTCTTTTAGATCTTTGTTTCCTGTGCTGATATTTAAAGGGTTGCTCAAATTGTAAACGTTTTGCAACTGTGCAATGGTAGGAAATCCGATGGTTCCCCTGTAAAAGGCACGAATGTTTGCGTACTTGTTTATTTTTTTTCTCCAGTAACCAAATGGAATGAAGTTTGAAAAATTTCGCTTGAGGATCAGTTGCTGTGGCAAAATACTTTCACTGGAAAAGGCGGTTTGTTGGTAGTTTAAACTGACGCCCAGCTGCTCGTCCTTGCTTCTATTGAATCGATAGGTAATGCCACTATTGTGTGTAATGATTGTGTTTTCAAATTGATTCGATAAGGTTGAATCGAATTTGGTATAAGCCTGTCCATCGTATCCAAAAGTTTTCTGATCAGCATGGTTGACTTGTACCGTAGGAGTGTATTCGAATTGGAATTGACCTCTTCCTTTTTTGCCAACCGGTTCGTTGTAAGTAATGCTTCCGCCAATGGAAGATCCTTTCGCCTTATTATAAATGTATTGTTGTTGAATAGAATCGACAGGTGGATTGCCTGTTAAATCAAAAAACTGGTAATCTGCAAAAATATCCGAAGTGCCGTCGTTTTTGGTGAAATTGGTATTCAGCCCCATGGTGAATATTCGATTCTTTTTTGCAAATGAATGTCGAAAGAGTAGACTGTTTTTAATGTTGTATCCGTTTTTATCCCTTTGGGTCAAGGCATCTGAATACGACAATGAATCGTCTGCATTCATATAACTCAAAGCAGTACCATTCGAATGGCTTTTGTTTGTTTGAAAATTAATACTGGGGATAATGAATAGCATATTGCTGCTGTCAATCTTGTACTCAACCCTGGCATTGATTCGATGGTTGAAATTCTCCGACAGCGCATCGCCCTTTTTATAATTATTTAAATTCCCTTCGAATATCTGCGTATTCGTAACGGAAGCATTGTTGTTCCTGGTTTCGTTAAAAAAATAACTACCGGTTACTGTAGCACGCGTGCCCCATTTATCACTGTAATTGACACCAATGGCATTGGTGATGTTGATTCCGCTGCTTGCATCAATGGTAAAGGTTTCTGCCGGGCCACCGGGTCCTCTGAATCGGTTGTTGTCGGTAGAAGGTTTGCTCCCCGTCAATCCTAAAAAGTCTTGTGAGCCAAAATTCTGCTGATTGATATTGTTGAAATTACCGACCACCGAAATCCTTCGGTCTTTATTAAAAAAACTCATATTGCCTCCGGCACTGAAGGTATTATCGGTTCCTGCGCCTGCAAATACACGTCCAAATTGAGAATTGTTTAGCCCGGCTTTGGTGATAATATTAATTGCTTTTTGAGAATTGCCATCATCAATTCCTGTCATTTGAGCTTGGTCACTCATTTTATCGAACACCTGAATTTTGTCCACTGCCATCGCAGGGATATTTTTCAGGGCCGAAGTAGCGTCGTCTCCAAAAAAATCTTTTCCATCTACAGTTACCTTTTTGACTTGTTCGCCATGGGCCGTAATGGTTCCCTTTCCATCAATGATGATGCCCGGCATCTTTTTCACCAAATCCTCTGTGGTCGCATCTGGATTCACCAGGTATTGTTTTGCATTGTATTGAGAGGTGTCGTCTTTTTGGATGATGGCTGCTCCCTTGGTCACAATGGTTACATTTTGAAGGCTGCCATTTTTTTTCTCTAAAAAAATATTTCCTAGATGGATGATGTGGCTGTTGTCTATCTGGATTCGTTGCCAAAAATCCTGATATCCCACCGAACTGATTTTAACAATCACGTCATTTGCAGGCAGGTTGCCCAACGTAAACGCACCTTCATTATTAACAACCACCGACCGAAGAACGCTGCTGTCTTTGGGGAGCAGAACTGAAACCGTTGTGCCCGCTAATTTTTTATTTTCAGTTTTATCAAAGACATTGCCATCCACCTGAAAGTTTTGAGCACTTGCAGAAAAGGTAGTTAGGGTAAGAAAAATAAGTAATCCAATGATTTTGTTCATGATCTGGCGAATTGTCTCTGGTTTTAGCGGGTTATAATTATTTTGATTTTATTAATAGAACTTTTTAATATTTAGAATTATATTGCAGCCCTAAAGTTTATTATATGGAGTACAGTAAATTAGTTGCCGTAACCGGGCTTAGTGGTTTGTTTGAATTGATTTCATCCAAGGCCGACGGAGGCATTGTTCGTTCTTTGGAAGACAAAAGTACCAAATTTGTAAGCAATCGCATGCATGCATTTTCTCATCTAGAAAGTATTGAGATTTATACCACTGCTGATAATGTAAACCTGGTGAGCATTTTTGAAGCCATGAATGCAAGCAAAGAAAAAGCGCCTGTTGCTTCAGCAGATGCCAAGGAGATAAAGGCTTATTTCGAAAAAGTATATCCTGCCATGGATTTCGAAAGAGTGTATATGAGCGACATGAAAAAAATGATCAAGTGGCTTGATATTCTTAAAAAGAATAATATAGAAATCAAACTTTCGGAACTCAGCAATGAGGAAGTGGTGCCAGAACACACCGAAAAGAAATCGGCTGCAGTTGCTGCGCCTAAGGCTGCTGCGGTTAAAAACGCGCCTGCCAAAAAGATCAATGCCCCTCGTAAAATGGCGTAACTGTTTTTATTTTTTCTTTCATCTTTTACTCCGCCAATGGCGGATTTTTTTAATATGAACTATTCAGCAGACATACAAAAAGCAAAACGCCAGTTTTTACCATCCGATTTTTCGATGGCAGATTGGGCGAGCATAGAACCCTATTTCAAACAGCTATTGGAAAGACCTATTGCTTCTGCTGCTGAGTTGACTCAATGGCTGAAAGATCAAAGTGAACTAGAAGCGGCTGTGAGTGAAGATGCATGTTGGCGACAAATCAAAATGACTTGTGATACCCAAAATAAAGAATTAGAAAATGCATTCAATTTCTTTTGCTTGGAAATCCAACCAAAGATTCAGCCCTATGCAGATGCACTCAACAAGAAACTCTTACAATGTCCTTACTTACAGGAGCTAGATGCTGACAAGTATTTTACCTATCTGAGAAATGTCCGGAAAAGCATTGAGTTGTTTAGAGAAGAAAACATTCCCTTGCAGGCTGAAATCGCTGTATTGCAGCAGCAATATGGTCAAATTACAGGTGCCATGACGGTTGAAGTGGAAGGCAAGGAATATACATTGCAACAAGCCGGCAAATTTTTAGAAAGCCAGGATAGAAATATTCGTGAGCAAGTGTATCGTAAAATACAGGACAGAAGATTACAAGACAAAGAAAAATTAGATCAGCTGTTTGATGCACTCATTAAATTAAGAAACCAGGAAGCATTGCAAGCGGGATTTGACAACTATAGAGATTATAGA
>CANGBQ010000015.1 GCA_947451985.1 Chitinophagaceae bacterium
AGCATCAATCTGACTCAATTTGGTTTCGTAATAAGAATATTCATTGGTATCGTAATCTCCGGGAATCCAAAATGCTTTGTGATCTCCTGTCATGGCAAATTGGGTGCATTCATCAGCCACCACAAAATGATTCAGGTTTTCTTGTGGGGGAAATTCGTATCGGAATCCTACCCCGTCGTTGAATACCCTAAACACAATCACCAATTGAATGCCAGACCCGGTTTTGTCTTTTAAGGTAAGTGATACTTGTTTGTATTGATTGCGTATGGTGCTTTGTTCGCCCCAAACAGGCTTCCAGCTTTGATCTACCGACGAAGAATCAACGGCAACGAAATCAAATTGGGTCAACGCCACTGCCGGCTTTTGAAATTTCATCCCAAGGGTTGAAGGATTGACCACCCTTGTTCCCTTCATGTCAACCATGTAAGAAACAACACCCTCGTTGCTGCGCTGAACCGTTAACTGGATCATGCCATTGGGTGACTGCAGGGTGATGGGTTTATCGGCCCATGCATATTGCTGGATGATCAATAGAAGAAATAACGCAAAAGATTTTTGTATTGACATGTGGTATTTTTTGTGAAGATACCAACAATGTGTAAAAAATACATGTTGTATAGGATGGATTTTTAAAAGTAAATTGCCGTCAAATGAAAAACATTCGAATCATCAGTTACAATGTCAACGGCATACGGGCAGCCATTAAAAAAGGATTGTACGATTGGCTTCGGAGTGATCCCGCTGATGTGATATGCATACAAGAAACCAAGGCTCACAATGGGGATGTAGACATCAAAACCCTCGAAGCGCTGGGATTTGAGCACCATTGGTTCAGTGCAACAAAAAAAGGATACAGTGGCGTAGCCATTTTCACCAAAATCAAGCCCACTGCCGTAAAAACAGGCAATGGATTTGAAATCAGCGATTTTGAAGGAAGGGTCATAGAAATGCAATTTGGTGACATCAAACTCATCAATGCTTATTTCCCATCAGGCACTTCCGGCGAAGAGCGACAAGCATATAAATACCAATGGCTGGACGAAATGTTTGATTATTTGGAAAAAGTGAAAAAGAAAAATCCTAAAATAATCCTCTGCGGGGATTACAATATTGCCCATGAGGAAATAGATATCCACGACCCCAAAGGAAATAAAAAATCATCGGGCTTTTTGCCCGAAGAAAGAGCCTGGATGACCAAGTTCCTGGCGGCCGGATGGATAGACACCTTTCGCTATTTTCATCCAGAACCTCATCGCTATAGCTGGTGGAGCCAACGTTTTCCGAGTGTCCGGCTCAACAACAAAGGGTGGAGAATTGACTATTGCTGTGTGACCACTGCTTTGCAAAAACAGCTGGTGGATGCAGAGATTTTCCCTGATGTAAAACACAGCGACCATTGTCCTGTATACCTGAAAATCAAATCTTAAGCAATGTTCATATACAATGTAACCATCAAGGTTAAAGAAGAAATTGCAGCCAATTGGCTTACCTGGCTGCAAGAAGAGCACATCCCCGAAGTGCTGCAAACGGATTGCTTCACCGATGCTACCATTTTAAGACTGTTGGAAATAGACGATACCGAGGGACCCACCTATGCCATTCAATACAAAGCCTTGAGCAAGGCCGCCTACAACCTGTATATAGAAAAACACGCAGCCCACTTACGACAAAAATCTTTTGACAAATGGGGTGATGCTTTTATTGCATTTCGGTCTTTTATGGAGGTTGTTAACTAATTGTGCAAAACAATAATGATTCAATTTTTTAGTTGGTATATTTTAAGTATAATGCGCTCAAGTGCTTGTCCACAAAGGATTGCAAAGGAACATGCTTGAAACTCAATACCAGCAAGGGTTTCATCAGATCAAGTGTTTACATTGCGTTTCTATCAAAAATGATGGAATGGCTCAAAACCCCACCAACTGCGATTTCTAGCTATTTTTAAAATAATCAAATGGCAATAAAAAAATTTTGTTGGAAATAAAAACCTTCTATATTTGTTCTAGTTATAATTCATCAAAAACTTTATTATGAACAAAGCTGAATTAATTGCAAAAATTGCTGATGACGCTGAGGTTACAAAAACTCAAGCGAACGCTGCTGTAGATTCTTTTATCGAAGCAGTAACAAAAACATTGAAAAGTGGTAACAAAGTTACATTGGTTGGTTTTGGAACTTTCTCAGTTTCAAAAAGAGCTGCTCGTAACGGTCGCAATCCTCAAACAGGTGCGGTTATCAAAATCAAAGCTAAGAAAGTTGCTAAGTTTAAAGCAGGTAAAGAATTGTCTGCTAAGATCTAATCTACTTTCAACCGTAAAAAAGCAAGGCGCTTACAGTGTCTTGCTTTTTTATTACATTTATTGAACCTAAATACAATTCAACATGGGACGCGGAGACATTAAAACAAAAAAAGGGAAAATTTTTGCTGGTAGCTTTGGAAAAAGCAGGCCTGCTAAAGTAAAAGCAACAAACGCTGCGCCAGCAGCCAAAAAAGCAGCAGCACCTAAAAAGGCAGCCGCTAAAAAAAGCAAATAACGTACGGGGTTGATAAGTGATTTGTTGTTCATTTCACTTATCAGCTTTTTGCTAACTGCTACGGAGCGAGTCTGTTTCGTATCCAAACACCTTCTTCATTCAGCCTGTACTCAATTCGATCGTGCAATCGACTGGGCCTTCCTTGCCAGAACTCTATCATGATGGGCTTTACTATGTATCCGCCCCAAAAAGGAGGGCGCATCATCGATTGGTGCGCAAATCTTGCTTCTGTATCCGCAATATTTTTATCCAATAGGTCTCTCGATGCAATCACAGTACTTTGTGGAGATGCCCAAGCGCCTATTTGGCTGCTGATGGGTCTGGACAAAAAATATTCATCGCTTTCTGCATCACTGATTTTTTGAACTGTGCCTTTAATTCTAATTTGTCTTTCTAGTTCTTTCCAGAAAAAAACCAGTGCAACATTGGAATTGTTTTCCATGTCTGTTGCCTTATGGCTTTTGTAATTGGTAAAAAAAACAAATCCTTTTGAATCATATCCTTTCAACAATACAATTCGGGAAGAAGGTCGATGGTGTTGATCAACGGTAGAAAGGGTCATGGCATTGACCTCATCAATTTGGCTATTGATCGCTTCCTGCCACCAACAATCAAATTGCACAATTGGATTGTCCGCTGTATCTTTTTCTGAAAGAGAAGCGGTGGTGTATTCTTTTCTAATCGAGGAGAGGTTGGACATGATGATGTATGATTATTCTTTTTCTGCAGTTGATGAATGAATGGATGGGCCTTTTCTGTATAGGTCCAATTCTTCTTTTAAAAATCCATTGTCAAGAACCGCGATGGCCAAGCTGCTTTCCAATAAGGCCACCTTCGATTTTAAGTTAGACAATTGGTGATACAATGCTGTTGTGTCAGCCAGTTGCTGGTGTAAATCAGTGAGAGCTGCTTGGGTACTGAGGAATTGTTCTTTGATGGTATGGTACGCTGTTTCCGTCTGAACACTTTGCAACATTTCTGTTTCTAAATTCGCTTCCCTTTTGGTAGCACCTTCCACTTGCTGTTGCTGGTTTCCAATAAACTGCTGCATCTGGGCTATTTCATGAAGATTGATGTCCAGTCTGCTTTGCAGTTCAACCGCTAGGGAGGCAGTTTCACGCAAGGAGTCCAATTCTTCTTCACGCAACCGAATCATATATTCCAAATCTTGCAACTGAAGCTGCAATAATTCGTTGTCGCTTTTCAATTGTTCAACAAAATCAACAGATGGGATCATGAAAAGGGGCTTTGCCCTACTAAGATAATTACTTTTTGAACGGATTAAAAAAGATACGGTCAGAAATGATTTGTAAACAATCGAATATTAGCTTACCAGGGTGCCTACTTTCTCGCCAGTCACTACACTCATTAAGTTGCCTGGCTTATTCATATCGAATACAATGATGGGTAAGTTGTTTTCCATGCAAAGGGTGAAGGCGGTCATATCCATTACACTGAGTTTTTTGGAAATACATTCAGCAAAGGAAATTTTATTGTATTTGGTGGCAGTGGGATCTTTCTCTGGATCAGCAGAATAAATACCATCCACCCGCGTGCCTTTCAAAATCACATCGGCTTTGATTTCAATGGCCCTTAAAGAACCTGCTGTATCGGTGGTGAAATAGGGATTACCAGTGCCAGCACCAAAAATAACCACCCTGCCTTTTTCCAGGTGTCGAATGGCCCTTCTTCGAATATAGGGTTCTGCAATTTGTTCCATTTTGATAGCACTTTGCAAACGCGTGTACACGCCCTCTTTTTCCAAACCGCTTTGCACCGCCATTCCATTGATCACCGTGGCGAGCATTCCCATGTAATCTCCCTGGGCGCGTTCGATGCCTGTTTCAGCTTCGTTCATGCCGCGATAGATATTGCCTCCGCCAATGACCAATGCCACTTGTACGCCCATATCCGTAATTTGTTTGATGTCACGGGCATACTGAGCAATGACAGTAGAATCAAGTCCGAAATTTTTATCTCCCATCAAAGATTCTCCTGAAAGTTTTAACAATACTCTTTTGTATTTAGGCAACATGGTAATTGGTTTTATAAATGGATAAGCAGTTTAGATGTCAATGTTCATAAAAAAACCCGGTAAAAACCGGGTTAAAAATAATAAAATAATTTATCCTAATGCTACTCTTTTAAAGGCGGTAACCTTCAAATCAGCCTGAATACTCTTTAAATAATCAGCTACGGATTGATTGCCGTCTTTTACGAAAGCCTGGGCCATTAGTGTGTTGTCTTTGAAAAACTTATTCAATTTACCCATGGCAATTTTTTCTGCCATTTCTGCTGGCTTGCCCTCTGCCTTCACCATTTCAATGGCGATGTCTTTTTCCCTGGCAATAACATCAGCAGGGATAGAGGTTTCGTCAACTGCCAACGGATTCATCGCTGCAATTTGCATAGCGACGTCCTTTCCAGCTTCTTCAGCTGCCTGGGTCAAACCGACCAAAACACCCATTCTGTTGGCACCATGAATATAGCTCGCCACATAAGGCGCTTCTATTCTTTCGAATTTAGATACTTCGATTTTTTCACCGATGGCAGCCAATTTATCATTGATCAAATCTGCTACTTTAGCGCCATTGATCTCCACATTGTTCAATTCTTCGGCAGTTTTTACATTGTGTGTCACAGCTGCATCTGCAATGCTGGTTGCAAAAGCAACAAAATCAGCATTCTTACTCACGAAATCTGTTTCACAACTGATGCACAAAACAATTCCTGCTTTGTTGTCTGCAGTTGTCTTGGCCAACACCACGCCTTCTTTGGCTTCGCGATCGCTGCGCTTTGCGGCCACTTTTTGGCCTTGTTTACGCAACCAATCAATGGCTGCTTCAAAATCGCCATTGCTTTCCGTTAATGCTTTGCGGCAATCCAACATTCCTGCGCCGGTTGCCTGACGTAACTTATTAATATCTGCTGCTGTAATTGTACTCATATTTACCTCCTGACAATCTCCTCTATTGAAGAAGATTCATTTTAATTGTGTTAAAAAATAAATAGGTCCTGCGGATTATTTAGCTGCTGGCTTTCTAGTGCCGGTTGCCACACGACGTTTAGCCGGTGCGCCAGTGCCGCTTTTTGCACGCTTCCCCTTGTCATCACCTGCATCCAGCTTTTGTTCGAAACGAGCTGCTTTTGCTTCTGGTGTTTCTTCTACATCTGATTGATCGTCTTCATCTTTATCTGCTTGACGCTCTTGCAAACCTTCTGCGATGGCAGCTGTAATGTAGTTTACAATAATGGCAATAGATTTGGTAGCATCATCATTAGAAGGAATGGCAAAATCAACTTTGTTAGGATCACAGTTGGTGTCCACCATCCCAATGGTGCTGATGTTCAAACGCTTTGCTTCCGCCAAGGCGATGTGTTCGTGACCGATGTCAACCAAAAACAATGCTGCAGGAACACGGCTGATTTGAGCGATACCACCCAATACCTTTTCCATTTTGTCTTTATCTCTGGTTAAAGTCAGTCTTTCCTTTTTGGTTAAGTTTTCTGCACTGCCATCACCCAAAAGCTTTTCAATGCTCTGCATTTTTTTAACGCTCTTACGAACGGTATTGAAGTTGGTCAACATACCACCCAACCAACGCTCTGTAACGAAAGGCATGTTTACACGCTTTGCACTTTCCTGTACAATTTCTTTCGCTTGCTTTTTAGTAGCAACAAACATGATTTTCTTACCGCTGCGCGCAATGGCTTTCATAGCAGCCGCGGCTTCTTGCAATCCTTCCACCGTCTTGTTCAGATCGATGATGTGGATTCCCTTTTTTTCCGCGAAGATGTAAGGAAGCATTTTAGGATTCCACTTCTTTTTTAAGTGGCCAAAGTGAACACCTGCTTCGAGTAGTTGCTGTTGTAAAGACGTATTTTCCATTTTAAAATTTTATAGTTTGAATATTATTGGTTTTAAGTTTATGATAGAGGCTTCAACCACCTCAACCAGTAAACCTGAAACAGCCAAGGTATTAACGCTTGCTGAACTGGAAGCTTCTTCTTGCTTTCTTGCGTCCTGGTTTTTTACGCTCTACAGAACGTGGATCACGCTTCAGCAAACCCGCTGCTTTCAATGCTGGACGATAGTCAGCACTTACTTCCAACAATGCTCTTGAAATCGCCAATTTTGCAGCCTCTGCCTGGCCTTTTACACCACCGCCAGTTGCATTGATAACGATATCATATTTGTCGGTTACTTCCGCTAATTTAAGTGGCGCTTCTACTTGATTTTGCAGATACACCAACGGAAAATATGTTTTATAGTCTTTGCCATTTACTGTGATAGCGCCAGATCCTTTTGAAAGGAAAACACGTGTAACAGCTTCTTTTCTACGGCCGACTGCATTTTTTTGCTTTTCCATTTATTCTATTTTATTAGTACGATTGTACTGAGTTAATTATTTAATGATGGGGAAATTAAGTGCGGTTGGTTTTTGAGCACCATGAGGATGTTCTGTACCAGCGTATACAAATAGTTTTTTGTACATCTTGCGACCCAAACGATTTTTGGGCAACATTCCTTTCACGGCTCTTTCAATAACTACTTCGGGGCGGCGCTTCAACAAATCTTTTGCAATTTCGCCTTTTTGACCACCGGGGTAGCCACTAAAAGTCAGGTACTCTTTTTCTTCCATTTTATTGCCGGTCAATTTTACTTTATCGGCATTCAATACAATTACAAAATCTCCGCAATCAACGTGAGGAGTGTAATAGGCTTTGTTCTTACCACGGAGAACAGACGCAATCTTTGCGCACATACGACCAACGGTTTGATTAGTACCGTCTACAACGTACCAATTACGCTGCACAGTAGCCTCGTTCGCATGTTTAGTGGTGAAATGTAATTTACTCATTGTGTTGTTTTTTAGATGATGCCCAAGCTATCCCTCAGGCAATTTTTAATTTTGGAGTGCGAAGGTAAGTGGATTGATTTGTTTTTTGCTCCTACATAGCAATTATTTTTTATCGGACACTCATAACTAATTGATAATCAGTAAAATTTTTGTTAGCTGGTAAATATCTTTGTTGAATAAACTACTCGACAGCAAGCCTGAGGGTAAATTTCAGGGGCTCTGAGTTGATTGTATATATTTGCGCAGAATACACCTGACATGAAGTTTACACTCATTCGACTTGCAAAGTCATTATTCATCCGATGCAAACTGCACTACTTGTTTGGGCCTATGGAGGGTCTTTTCTTACAAATCAGCCAACTGAGTAAGTTGTCCAGGTGGGCCAATCGCCATGACGACATTCCTGGCAATGATTTTTTTTCCAAATGGGATTATTCCAAACGATTCACCTTATATAAAAGAATCATTGAAAGTGAACAACTGCAAGATCCTATCAATTATTTGGAATTCGGAGTTGCCACCGGAGCATCCTTTAAATGGTGGATGGAACAAAATCAACATCCTGACTCTCGGTTTTATGGATTTGATACATTCAGTGGATTGCCCGAAGATTTTGGGCCCTACAAAAAGGGGCATTTCAATGCGGGGAGTATCCCAGTCATCGATGACAACAGGGGTCGTTTTTATGAAGGGCTTTTTCAACAAACACTACCTGGCTTTTTAAAAACATTCGACAACCAGCATCGGAAAGTTATCTTAATGGACGCAGACTTATACACCGCTACGTTGTTTACGCTCACTTCACTGGCGCCCTACTTACAAAAGGGAGATGTTATTTTATTTGATGAATTCAGTGTGCCTACACATGAGTTTATGGCGTACATGCACTTCACTCAATCCTATTTAATGGAATTGAAACCCATCGGCGTAATCAACAATTATTACTTTACGGCTTTCAAGGTGGTGTAGAAAAACTACAATGATGGTTTAGGATTGCTTTCGTACATATTTGGTAAGAATAACAATGAGCTGTCCTTCTACTTTTCCTTCAATCTGCTCTGTATTGCCTTCTACCACCTTAATGTTTTTTACTACCGTGCCCATTTTGGCATTAAGGGTGGAGCCTTTTACATCCAAGGATTTGATCAGGATCACCGAATCGCCGTCGTGCAAAACTTGTCCATTAGAATCCTTGTGCAAATCAACGCTGGCGTCATTTTCGTGGTCTCCCGTTTTTTTAGCCCAAGCCAAAGTATCCTCATCCAAATACATCATGTCCAACTGTTCCATGGCCCAGCTTTCTTCGCGAAGTCGATTCAACATTCGCCAAGACACTACTTGAATGGCGGGCACTTCGCTCCACATGGAAGTGGTCAAACAAGACCAATGCGATTGATGGAGTGTTTCCTTCTTTTCAATTTGCGCCATACATGCATTACAAATCATTAAACAGCCCGCTGCATCTTTATGGGGAGCATAGGGTGTTTCATATAAAGAAAGGGAACCAGAAGAAGCGCATAACTCACATTTGTTTTCGGCGCGGACAAGCAATTGATCTTCTAAAGCCATGGCGTTGTTTATAAGGCGGCAAAGATAGGTTATTTATCAAGCAAGAAAAATCAGTGCCTCACTGATTCGTATACACGCTCACCATTGATGTATGTATACTTTACTTTTGTTTTCAATAATTGATCTTCTTTGCATTTTATGATGTCGCGGTCGAGTATAATGAAGTCTGCAGCCTTTCCGTTTTCTAAGCTTCCTTTTTCTTTTTCTTCAAACGCCGCTTTAGCCGCCCAGATGGTCATGCCCCGAAGGGCCTGTTCTCTGCTTAATGCATTTTCTGTTTGAAATCCATTCGAAGGAAATCCTTGAGCATCTTTTCTGACCACCGCAGCATAAAAAGTTTTAAACGGACTGATGGCTTCTACGGGGAAATCCGTTCCCAATGGCATCCATCCATTTTGCTGGAGCAATTGCTGATATGCATAAGCTGTTTTGATTCTGGATGCACCGATTCTTTTTTCGGCCCAATACATATCACTGGTGGCATGTGTAGGTTGCACAGAAGGAATGATTTTATAGGTCTTGAAGAAATAAAAATCATTGGGGTCAATCACTTGTGCGTGTTCAATTCTCCAACGTTTGTCCATTTTATCATTTAACACACTCGCATAAATATTTAATATGGCACGATTGCCACTGTCTCCAATCGCATGGGTACACACTTGAAAATCAGTGGAAATCAGTTTTTGCGCCACATCTTTAAAATGATTGACACTGCTCAATAAAAATCCATTCCATTTTTTTTGATCTGTATATTCTTTCAGCAAACAGGCGCCTCTTGAACCCAGCGCGCCATCCGCGTAAAGTTTGAATCCACCTACATGCAATCGATCGGTTTTATAAGGGCCTTTTTTAATCCAACGGTCGTAATATTGACTGCTGTCAGATAGCAATGCAAAAATTTTCATTTTTACTCTGCCGGCCTGTTGCTCTTCATCCACCAACTGAATGGTGTGTTCATTGACGCCACAATCGTGCACCCCTGTCAATCCTTCAGCAAAACATTCTTGTTGCAACGCTGCATAATACAACCGGGCAAGACTGTCCGGTACCGGCGGGATGCGAGATTCCACTAAATCCATGGCGTTGTCAATCAATATGCCTGTCAATTGATGCTGTTGGGTTTCGATGGCGCCGCCAGACACTTGAGTAGAAGGTGTTATACCTGCAATGTCCAACGCTGCTTGATTCACCAGAGCGGCATGTCCATCGATTCGTTTTAAAAAAACTGGCCTATTCGGAAAGAGATGATCCAGTTCTTTTTTAGTTGGAAAGGTTGCGTCGGTCCAGTCGTTTTGATCCCAACCCCTTCCATAAATCCAATGCATCGGAGCCGTTTGGCTGTAGGCTTTGATTTTGGCAAGAACCGCTGCAAAAGAAGTGGTTCCTACCAAGTCGCATTTCCATCGATCGGTGGCAAATCCTGTAAAGTGACAATGGGCATCAATAAAGCCGGGAACGATGGTTTGACCTGCTGCATCCATCACATTGTCTGCCGAATATTTTTGCAAAATTGTTTCCGAACTGCCAATCGCTACAATACGGCCGTTTTGAATGGCCATGGCTTCAGCAATTGAAAAAATACTATCAACAGTATAGATATTGGCATGATGAACTATCAATGTAACCCGTTTTTTGGTTTGGCAAGAAAACAGGCATGCACAAGTCATCAGGAGGAGAAAGGATCTTTTCAACATCATAGAATCTTTTATTAAAAATACTACAAAAGGGGCTATGTATTTTTTAACTTTGGACAAGATATGTATTCAAAAGAAACCATACAGCAATTTCAAGCCAACAGTTCAGCATGGTTGAAAGCAGGTTCAAAAAAAATCAACAAGGACAATATAGAGGAGCTTCGTTCCATTCTTCGATTTCACGAGCATCGGTATTATGTAGAAAATGATCCTTTGGTAAGCGATTTTGAATACGATCAATTGTACTCGATACTGGATCAGTTTGAAAAAGAACATCCCAACCTGGTTACGAAAGACTCTCCCACTCAAAGAGTAGGTGCAGGATTGATCAAAGATTTTCCCAAAACACCCCACTTGGTTCCGATGTTGTCGTTGGAAAACTCATACAATGCCGAAGATTTAATCGATTGGGACCGAAAAGTGAAAGAATTATCAGCGTTGGACCAGGTTACCTATTCGATTGAGCCAAAATTTGACGGAGCCAGCATTTCATTGGTATATGAAAATGATTTATTGGTCAGGGGGGTGACCAGGGGAGACGGAGAAATAGGGGACGATATCACCCCCAATATTCAACAAATCAAATCCATTCCATTATCAGCCGACTTTAGCAAACACCATATTCAACAGATTGAAATCAGGGGCGAGGTGTTGATGAATAAAAATAATTTCAAGCGATACAATGAAACTTTAATGGAAGAAGGCTTTCCGCCTTTAGCCAATCCCAGAAATGCAGCCGCTGGGTCCCTTCGAATCAAAGACACAGCGATTGTCGCCAAAAGAAACCTGGAAGGATTTTTATACCATGTCAGTTTTATTACTGTAGCAGAAGACCGCAAAAAAGAAATAGCCCATACCCATACAGAAATGTTGCAGCTGCTCTGGAATTTGGGGTTCAGAAGCCCGGTGAAAGAAATGAAAGTAGTCCAAGGCATCGAAGCGGTCATCAAAGAAGTAACTGCTTTCGAACAAACCCGAGACAGCCTGCCCTATGAAATTGATGGCATGGTGATTAAAGTCAATGATTTGGCTTTACAAGAAAAACTGGGAATGACTTCCCATCATCCACGATGGGCCATCGCTTTTAAATTCAAAGCCAGACAAGCCACCAGTACCTTGTTGTCGGTGGATTTTCAAGTAGGCCGAACGGGCGCGGTTACACCCGTTGCCAAGATTCAGCCCGTTCATGTGGGTGGCGTAACGGTAAGCAGTATTTCCATTCACAATAAAGACTATATCAAAGAGAAAGACCTCCAGATAGGCGACCGGATATTGATTGAGCGAAGCGGAGATGTGATTCCTCAAATTGTCAAAGTGCTGACAGATGGCAGAGACGGCAAACAAAAGCCCATTGTGTTTCCTACCCAATGTCCGGCTTGCGAACATCCTCTATTTAAGCCTGCTGATGAAGCGGTTTGGCGTTGCACCAATATCAACTGCACCGCACAAGTATTGGAACGCATCATTCACTTTGTTAGCAAAGATGCTATGGATATTCGGGGGCTGGGCGAAGCCAATATTCGAAAGTTTTATGAAATGGGTTTGATTACGAGCATTCCGAGCATCTATTCTTTTGATGTTACCTCACTCAACAACATGGAAGGATTTGGAGCAAAGTCGATCACCAACCTTCGTCAAGCTATAGAAAACAGTAAACAGCAGCCATTGCATCGATTGTTGTATGCACTGGGCATACGATATGTAGGAGAAACAACCGCCAAAACGATTGCTCAAAAAATAGACAACCTGTTTCAAATGGGCGAATTCACAGAAGAACAATTGCAGCAATTGGAAGATGTGGGCACGAAAGTGGCAGCCAGTATCTATCATTTCTTTCAAAACAAAGACAACCTGATCATGCTCAGAGAGTTGGAAGCATTGGGGGTACAAATGCAAAACAACACCCCTGTAATTACAGAAGGGAATCTGAGTGGCAAGACATTCTTATTTACGGGTACGCTCTCCCGTTTGAAGCGTTCAGAAGCCGAAGCTATGGTAGAGAAAAATGGAGGTAAAATTCTTAGTGGGGTGAGTAGCAAATTGGATTATTTGATTGCGGGAGAGGAGGCAGGAAGCAAATTAGAAAAGGCAAAAAAAATTCCCAGCATTAAAATCATTACGGAAGAGGATTTTGAAAAAATGTTGAGTACTTAGTGTTTTTTTTGGGTATATTTATCATTCAGGGTATTGCTCTTACAGAATTGTATAGTACCCCTTCACCACAAACCATTAAATGTTCAATCGATGATTAAAAAAATTACTGGAGAAAATTGGAAACAAATGCAATTTTCCGGCTATAAAAATCTAAGAAAGAAATACGCAGTGTCTAATCACGGTCGTGCAGCGAGCTATACTGAGTCGGTAGTGAAAGATGGAACTTTACTGAATGGCTCTGTTACTTCTGGGTATCGCACATTGAATCTTCATGTGGAGGACGGCAACGGAACCATCTATATTCATAGAGAAGTAGCTAAACTTTTTTGCACCAAAAAATCTCCCAAACAAAAATTTGTGATTCATATCAATCATAAAAAAACAGATAACAGCTCTAAGAATTTAAAGTGGGCTACAATGGAAGAAGTCAGCAGCCATCAACAAAAAAGTCCACTGAAAATTGCTTACAAAAAAAGACAAGCCAACCGAACGGAAGGATTAAAACTAACGGCCTCGCAGGTGAAAACCATCAAGGACCTGATAAAAAATCCCAAAAGAAAACAAACCTACAAGCAGTTGGCTGCAAAATACAAAGTAAGTGAAATGACTTTGTACAGGATTAAAAGCGGTGAAAACTGGGGAAGAATTAAATAATATTAAATTCATTACAGATAAAGGAATCGGTTGTCGACTGATTCCTTTTTTTATACCATAAACATGCTAGCACCTTCATTGATCAAATTTCTTGCTGGACTCCGAAAAAACAATAATAAGGGGTGGTTTGATCTTCATCGCAATGAATATGAATCGGAAAAGAATAACTTTCGGTCGTTTGTACAAGAAATGATTGATTTGATTGCAAAGTTTGATGCATCCATCGCGGTGTTACAGCCAAAAGATTGCGTATTCAGGATAAACCGAGATGTTCGATTTAGCAAGGACAAGCGACCGTATAAAAACAATTTTGCTGCTTACTTTAACAAGCGAGGCAAAAAAAATGGCGGGGCAGGATACTATTTGCATATAGAACCAGGAAAAAGTTTTGCCGCCGTAGGTATATGGATGCCTCCTGCAGAAGAACTAGCGCTCATTCGACAAGAAATTGATTACAATTTTGATGAATGGAAAAAGATAATTTCAAGCTCAACATTTAAAAAAACCTTTGGGACGGATGTTCAGTGGGGAGACTCTTTGTCCAGACCCCCAAAGGGTTATACAGCAGACAATCCTGCCATTGATTTTCTGAAGCAGAAAAGCTTTGTGGCCACGGTTTCTTTTACCGACAAGGAATTGGTTGAAAAGAATTTTACACAAAAAGTAGCGGGCATTTTTCGGACTGGGCAGCCTTTGATCGAATTCATCAACCGATCTGCTGATTAATGATATTTCAAGTCTTCAATTCTTTGAGAAGGCAGCAATAAATGGGTGTTGAAGCCAAGTTGTTCGGCGGTATCAATATTCATTTTAGTGTCGTCTACAAATAAGGTTTCCGAGGCAAGAATCCCTGCATCTGATAATACAAATTCGAAAATATCAGCATGTGGCTTTCGCATACCCACTTTATGAGAATAATAAGCCTTTTCGAAATAATCGTCCACTGCCGCAACCCCCAATTGTTTTTGTAAAATCAGATTGACTTCTTCCAAGTGAATAGCATTTGTATTGCTCAATAAAAAAAGTCTAACCTCTTTTTTAAGTTCAACTAAATAATGCATGCTTTCCATTCGAAAATCCTCCAAAATAGCGTTCCACGCATGTTTGATCAGGGACGAATCTACGCTACCTGGAATTTGTGCCTGCATGGCTGTATAAAAATAATCATTGGTAATTTTTCCCATTTCCAATTCTTCAAAAAGAGCAGAGGCGTTGATTTGAGAAAATTGCTGATCAAAATCAGTGATTCCTAATTCCTTGAAGGCTTGGGCTGTTTTGTTGTAATCGATATTGATGAGTACAGCACCCATATCGAATAAAAGGTTTTTTATTGTAGGCATGATTTTGATGAAAAACTTCTTACAAATATCTGAATTTAGTTACTTTTGCGGTCTGTTATTTTATATAACAGGGCCTATAGCTCAGTTGGTTAGAGCATCTGACTCATAATCAGAGGGTCCCAGGTTCAAGTCCTGGTGGGCCCACAAACAAATCCTCGAAACAATCGGGGATTTTTTTATTGTCATTGGCAAGTAAGAAAAATCAAGGTTTTTTAATGTATTTTTCCATACCATCATGAAGAGTCCATCGTCATACTTCGTTCAACATATTTTCTGGAGGGGATTCTTTTTCCTCTCAGGATTTATGGTAAACGTTTTGATTGCCCGACAGTTTGGACCGATGGGCAGTGGCGTTAATTACTATATGATGGCACTGTTTTCACTTGCCACATTGCTGTTAAGCGGGAGTTATGAATCAGCGATTGTGTTTTTTATCTCTAAAAAAGAAATATCCACCAACAAATTATTCGGATTGTCTTTGATTTGGATCTTAGTTAGCGCCATCTTACTGGTTCTGATTGGATATACTGCGTTCTTATGCTACCCTGCATACAAAAGCAACAATCTATGGCTGTATGGATTGATGTTTATTATAGGAAACCTGGTGGTTGGATTTATGAGCAGCTTCTTCTCTGCGAACAAAGATTTTAAAACGCCGAGTCTGATTGGATTTGTTGTAAATGTCCTCTTAATGATCGCTGTTGCAGTTCTCCTTCCATCCGCTTGGATTTCCCCCCAACAGTTTTGGTTGTTGTATTTTGGCTGCTTCTTGATTCAGGGAATTATTCTGTTATGGATCTTGCTTCGTCAAGGCGAATGGTCACCTAGCTACTCTCTTCCAAATTCAACCGAACTCAAAAAGATTTTACACTATTTACTCGTGGTTTTTGGCTGCAACTTAATCATGTTTGCCTGCTATCGATTAGATTACTGGTTTGTACATCAATATTGTTCTCTCTCATTATTGGGTAATTACATACAAGTTTCCAAGCTGGTGCAATTGTTTTTTATACTCCCCGGTATCCTGGCAGGCGTTGTCTTTCCATTAACCGCAGGAGGCAACAAAACGCAATCAAATGATACGATTGCATTGTTGTCAAGAGTATTGTTTACTTTTTATTTGATCGGCTGTTTGATATTAGCAACAATTGGAAAGTGGTTTTTCCCTTGGTTGTTTGGAGAGGGATTTACGCAGATGTACTCGGCTTTTCTCTTCTATATTCCTGGTATTCTTTTCTTTTCTGCTCTGTTTACACTCACTGCATATTTTGCAGGAAGCGGAAGGGTAATGGTGAACCTTAAAGGGGCTTTCATTGCCTTGATATTAATCGGCGTGGGAGATATTCTGATGGTCCCAACAAGGGGAATCAATGGCGCGGCGATGGTTAGCAGTGTTGGGTATCTGTCGTACTTCTTATATGTGATGAATATTTATACGAAAGAGCACCCAACCAGTATGCGCTCGTTTTTAATTATGAATAAAAGGGATTTGAGTTTCATTGGCAACATCCTGCAAAAAAGAAACCAACACACCAAGTGATTCAAAATAAAGAAAAAAATACATACGCCCTGTGGCTTCCCAGTTGGTATCCGAATGTACTAACGCCCCTGAATGGTGATTTTATAAAACGCCATGCAGAAGCCGTGTCTTTATATGAAAACATTGTCGTGTTGCATATTCAAAAGGATGAAATGGGCGTTGTAACAAAAAATACAAAAGAAACTATCCATACAACAGATTCGTTAACAGAAATCATTGTTTATTATCATCCACCAAAAACCCATATTGGAATAATAGACAAACTGCTGTCGTATATCTGGCATCGTAGGTCGTATCGAAAATTTATACAACGATTGATTGTTAAAAACGGTAAACCCCGCTTTGTTCACGTGCATGTTGCATACAAAGTGGCAGGAATCGCTCTTTGGGTAAAAAGAAAATATGGACTTCCGCTGATTACGAGCGAACACTGGAGTGGTTATTTGAAGGAAGCAAAAAATGGATGGAAACAGCTATTGTATATAGAAAGGCATTTCTTAAAAAGATGTTTTCTTGAATCAAACAGGGTGACTTCCGTTTCAAAATACTTAGGCGACGCATTGATTGAAGAAATAAGAATTGATTCTGTGGAGGTGGTGCCCAATGTGGTAGACACAAATATATTCAATCTAAAAGAGAGCGCTATAAAGAGTCCTCTTCAATTTATCCATATCTCTTCGGGTGGACCAGAAAAAAACATTGAGCTGATCTTAGAGGCTTGTAGCATCATCAAAAAAAAGGGATTGGATTATAAAGTATGGTTGGTCATTCCAAACAAAAAAAAGATTGAGCCAACTGTCATTCGATGGAACTTAACAGAAAACATTGTTTTCTTAGATGAAATGCCCCAAACAAAACTAGCAGAATACATACAAAATTCGGATGCCCTGATTTTATATTCTCGATATGAAACATTCGGTTGTGTAGTCATTGAGGCCAATGCCTGCGGCATTCCGGCCATTGTAAGTGATTTGCCCACCTTTAGAGAATACTGCGTGGAAAACAAGACAGCTTTGTTTGCAGGTATGAACAATTCAAGTATGCTCGCCAGGCAAATGATGCATTTGATTGAAAACAAGGATTCATTTGACAGGCAAACCATCGCTGAACAAACCCGCCAGCGCTTTTCTTACGAGACCGTTGGCCAACAATTCAAAGAATTGTACACTACAATATCATCCTAGCATTCTTGTAACCATAAAAAAAGTCCGCCCATCAATGAGCGGACTTTTTTTTATTAAAAGGGGTGAATTATTTTTTCACAAATTTAGCCACTGCTTTCGGACAGTTGTTATTGCAAATCAATTTTACAAAATAACTGCCGGCGGCTAACTCGCCAATGTTGAAAGAAACCAAGTTGTTTCCTTTCTGCAATATAACTTGTTTGCTAGAAACAATATTTCCCAGAACATCAGTAATCATAGCAGTGACTTTATCAGAGGCAGGAGCACTCATCACCACATTCACAATGCTGGAAGCTGGATTGGGATATACGTCTACAATAGACAATGTGATAGGATTAGATTCTTTAATCATCACCACATTGCTCAATTGACTTCTGCCATCGTTGTCTACCTGACGCAAACGATAGTATTGAACCAACCCTGTATAGCTATTGTCTGTAAACAGATAATTCAAATCATTGGCGCTATTGCCTCCTGAAGCCAAGGATTGAACATATCCAATAGAAACATATTGCACTCCGTTTGTAGAGCGTTGTACTTCGAAGCCGTTGTTGTTGCTTTCAGAAGAGGTCAACCAACGCAACACATTTTTATTGCCTTCTTTCGCACCTGTGAAACGTGTAAGCGAAACGGGCAACGCGCAACTCACTGTAACGGTTACATTCGAAGTGGTGGTACAGCCATTTGTGCCTGTAGCCGTTGCGGTGTAGGTTTGGGTGTTGGCAGTCTGGGCATACACGGTGGTTGGATTCCCAGTATAAGGAACGGTAGCTGCAGGATCTGTGAACAAAGAAGCCGTAGGCGTCCAGGATATGGTTGAAGTGGCCGATCCTGTAAGGGATACGTCGTCTATATACCAATAGTACGCTCCAAAAGTGAGGCCATACATTTTGAATGAAACATAAAAGGTAGAAGAGCCCACATCGGTGGTATTGATTGAGAGTGTTTGGGTAGAAGCTGGCTGACTTGCTGTAACAGGACTGGTAATCCAAGTGGTAGGATGCCAATTCGTTCCATCCGAACTGGTTTCTACTGCAACCTCATAGGCATAGGTACTGAGATAATGGTTTAAATAATTTTTCCAAGATAAGGTCAAGGTGGTGTAACCAGCACTGTTAAAGGGCCCCGCAATGAGTCGATCGGTAATTTTAGCACTTTGACTATTACCGGTGAATTTCATTTCATAAGCAGCACCACCCGCGTTGGCAGTGTTGCTAGGTGCCAGCGCATCGCCCACACCAATGACAGTTTGCCAAGAACTGGGCAAGGTGGATGTGGCAAACGATTCGTTTAATAATGTACCGTTTATTGTTCCGCCATTCGATGCTAAAGACTGTATCACATTTGGGCACACTGTTGCTGCATTGGGCGTAATGGTAACCGCGGCAGGTAGTGGTTTCACTGTTACTGCTACAGAAGCCGAATTGGCACACTGACTTCCCGATGATTGAGATGATGTTAAATTATACGTAGTAGTAGTAGTAGGGCTGAATGTCCAACCATTCACAGCATCTCCAGCTACACCAGTTGATGGGGACCAAGAATAGGTATCATAATCCGATCCACCGGCAGTTACAGTAATCGCACTGGTAGCTGATCCGCTGCAAGTAGAGGCTGTTGATCCGCTTAATGAAAGTACAGGTGGTGTGTTGATGGTTGCTGTCACTTTTGTCCTTACGGATGCACATTGATCTGCATACTTTAAATTATAAAACCAATAATAAGTGCTAGTAGTCGTTCCGCCCCACTCAGAAGAAGTAACATTTACAGAGGCAGAATTGTATGGAAAGGATACGCCTGATGAACCTCTTACAAGATTCACACCCGAATAGGCTTTTACCAACATGCGGTAACCTGTACCAACCGGGATGGTGAAGTTTAATGGAACAATATTAGGCGTGGTAGTACCCCCATTGGACAAGGATACATTGCCCGTAGAAAACAATTCGGTGGTCATAGCCGCATCCATGATTTTAATATCCACTGTGCCTGCTGAGGTAGAATACAAATCCACGCTTTTCAATACTACTTGTTTCGTGACATCAAACACAATACCCCAATTGGTCGTGTTATAAGTAGTTTCAGTTGAAGCAGGGGAAGGCTTTCCGGTGGCAATGGTAGGACCAGACACACTCGACTCAACATAATAATCTTTAGTGGCTGTTAATATCGGCGTGGTATAACTATTGCCTGTCGTCAGTGCATTGCCACCTGTTGCCACATCGTACCAACTAAGAGTAGTGCCGGCAGAAGCGGTGCCATTTAAGGTAACGACTCCTGTTCCACACCTGGTGGCAGGTGTTGTACTCAACACAGCAGGTGTCGCTGCAATAATCAGTTTGGGTGCAGAGGAAGCTGCGGTGAACCCTGAACAAGTAACCAAGCATTGAAAATACGTATCACTTGAAACAGTGGCTGAATAGGTTGAACTGGTACCACTCACATTGGACCAGCTGATGTTATCTGTAGAAGATTGCCATTGATAAGTTACGCCGTTGCCAGTTGTTTGGTTTTGCAGCGATAAATTCACTGTGCCCGATCCGCACACGCTCGATACATCTGCATTGGTATTGCCTGGAGTAGGCACTGAAGAGCATGCAGGAGTATTATACGATATTAAAACTTTTCCAGATCCGCCTCCCAAAGCATAATAACAATAAGTGCCATCATTTTTTGATCCAGCACCTCCGCCTCCGCCCGCATTACCAACAGCACCTGGTGTGCCGTTTGTACTAACCCCATTTACACCAGCAACTCCTCCAACTGGTGCAGTTCCACCTGTATTTAATGTAGCATTATTTCCATTTGTTCCGGTACCTGCACTAGAACCACCGCCACCGGCTAAAGATCCGTTTTTGGCATCAGCTGCCCCATTACCACCATTTCCACCGGAAAAAACTGTATTTCCAACACACGATGAAGATGAGCCTCCTGTTCCTCCAATACCGGCAGTCCCAGTTGTATAGTATCCACCTCCAGATCCGCCAACCGCATATAGAGTTGATGCATCTACAAAATAAGAAGGAGAACCATTGTTTCCGCTAACAGCACAACTAGTTGAAGCCGCTCCTCCAGCGCCAACCACTAAATTATATGACACTCCAGGACTAACTGAAATTACAGATGAAGCATATGCACCACCGCCACCACCTGCGCCGGTTCCTTTAGTAATAATTGATGTGCCACCACCACCACCACCGCCCCAACATTGAACGGTAACAGAAGTTACGCCAGCAGGGCAAGTCCAACTATAAGACCCTGCAGTAGAATATGTATCAGTAGTAGTCTGTGAGTGGCTGGTAAATGTTATTCCAGCCAATAAAAATGACAATAAAAGGGCACGAAGGCGTACAATTCTTTTCATGTGATGGTGTTTAGATATAAAAACCGGATAGGCCCAACAGAGGTGTCAATCGATTGGAAACGCAAAACGGTCGTTTCAAATGTAATAAAAAAAGCTTTATTGTTAATTTTTGAACAAAAATAATGTCACAATGGACTGAAAACCTGCGCCTTGATTAAATATGAAACTTAGGTGGTACCTTTGAGGCTTAATCATTGATCACCAACCGCACCGGCAGGGATGATTGCCGCACATTCATTATGAAAAAAACACTTGCTTTATTGATGGCATTTGCAGTTATTGGAAGTTCGTTTGCCCAAGATTCCAAAGCACCTAAAAAAATCGATTTGTCGGGTCAGGCCGGTGACCATTTTATGTTTCAGATTGGCTCGGATCGTTGGTTGAATATGCCAGACAGTATCAGCAACCACAAAAAAGGATTCTCCAGAAGTGCCAGTGTATATATTATGCTCAACAAGCCCTTCAAAAGCAATCCGAAGTTGAGCGCCGCTTTTGGTATTGGAGTGGGGACCAGTCATATCTTTTTCGAAAAAACCTCTATTGATATCAATGGCACTACGCCTGTTTTGCATTTCAACGCATTGGATACCCTGAGCCGTTTTAAAAAATACAAAGTAAGTACTGCTTATGCCGAGATTCCCGTTGAACTGAGGTTTACTTCCCATCCTGACAAGCCCAATAAAAGCTTCAAGGCAGCCATTGGCGTAAAAGTTGGAACCATCTTAAATGCACACACCAAAGGAAAGAACTTCCAAAATGCCGCAGGTACTTCTACCATTGGTTATACCCAGAAGATCAGCTCCACATCGTATTTCAACAATACCCGACTGGCTGCCACGGCTCGCGTTGGGTACGGACCCGTTTGTCTATTCGGTACTTATAATTTTGCGGCCGTTTTCAAAGACAACGTAGCGGCCAAAATGAATTTACTCCAAATAGGATTGAGTATAAGTGGTTTATAATCGGCCTGCTTTCTTCGGTTTAATCAAAGAAACAAAAATGAATTTTGTTTAGGCTGTGCCGATGATTTAATTTTACGGCTCAACACCGGATGGTTTCCCCATGAGCGATCAAATTAAGCACGAATGTGGCCTTGCTTTCATTCGGCTTCGCAAACCCTTTAGTTACTACCAGCAACAATACCAATCAGCACTTTACGGACTCAATAAGTTGTACCTCCTTATGGAGAAGCAACACAATCGAGGACAAGATGGTGCCGGAATCGCTACCCTGAAACTAGATACAGAGCCGGGCTATCCTTTCTTGTATCGAATTCGAAGCAATGCCAATCAACCGATCGCTGATATATTTGATACCATTGGAAAAGAAATTGCTGCAGTAGAAAAATTACAACCCGACATCAAACAACATCCTGGATTGATGAAAGGCCATTTAGAAATGATGGGCGAAATCCTGCTGGGTCATCTTCGGTATGGTACACAGGGAAAAAATGATGTGGGATTTTGCCATCCATTCATCAAGAAAAATATCATTCCCGCCCGAAACCTAGCCTTGGCAGGAAACTTTAACCTGGTCAACACGGAAGAGCTGTTTGAAAAAATAAACATGTCGCCCGATGCTTTTCAAAAACAAAGCGATCTGGCCGCCATGATGGAAGTGATTCATCATTATCTGGTGGCTGCCGACCAGCAATCTCCGGAGTCTTTAGATATAGAAGCTGTATTAAAAAATGCAGTGCCGCTTTTTGATGGTGGCTTTCACATTGCAGGTATGACTGGCAATGGGGATGCATTTGTGGTGAGGGATGCGCATGGCATTCGACCTTCTTATTATTACATCAACGAGGAAGTGATTGTGGCGGCTAGCGAAAGAGCTGCCATCAGAACCGCTTTTAATGTAAAAGAAAACGAAGTGCATGAATTGATGCCGGGTACCGCACTGATCATCAAAGCCGATGGCAGTTATCACATTACAGAAGTGGTTCCTGCAAAAGAAAGAAAGGCTTGCAGCTTTGAACGCATTTATTTCAGCCGTGGAAGCGATGAGAAAATTTACAGAGAACGCATTGCGCTTGGTAGAAATCTGAGCGATGTCGTGCTCAAAGCCATTGACTACGATTTAAAAAATACGATATTTTCTTTTATTCCCAATACAGCAGAAACGGCTTTTTACGGATTGATCAAAGGAGCCGAAGAATATTTGAATAAAATTAAAATAGAAAGAATACAAAGCTGGAACAAAGACTTTGATGAAGAGCGGCTTTCGGAAATGATTAACCGAAGAATTAGAATTGAAAAAATAGCCATCAAAGATGTCAAACTCAGAACCTTTATCACGGAAGACGCCAGCCGAAACGAGATGGTGCAGCACGTATATGACATCACCTATGGTACGGTTAGAAAAGGAGAAGACACTTTGGTGGTAATAGACGACAGCATTGTACGGGGCACTACTTTAAAGGAAAGCATTGTAAGAATGCTGAATCGGCTGGAACCCAAAAGAATCATCATAGTATCTTCTGCACCCCAGATTCGATATCCAGATTGTTATGGCATTGACATGAGTAAGCTGGGTGATTTTGTCGCTTTTCGGGCGGCAGTGGCTCTCTTGCATGAAACAGGACAAGAATCTTTGTTGACAGACTTATTAGAGAAATGTAAATCGCTCGAAGCGCAAAATCTTTTGCATACCGAAAACCTTGTACGACAAATTTATAAGCCGTTTACTTTGGACGAAATCACAAAAAAAATAGCTGCCCTCATTACACCTGAAGATGTTCAAATGCCGGTGGATGTCATCTATCAAACCATCGAAACCTTACACGAAGCCTGTCCCAACAACAAAGGGGACTGGTATTTTACCGGAAACTATCCTACACCGGGTGGAAATCGGGTTTGCAACAAAGCCCTGATGAATTATTTGGA
>CANGBQ010000016.1 GCA_947451985.1 Chitinophagaceae bacterium
AGGATATGTAAGTTTAGTAGGTTTCGGAGGTTTGGTAAGTTGAAAAAGTTGGGTCATTTGAATCAACCTCCGACTTCAAACCTTGTCCGTTTCTCGCATCAATACAACGCTCCAACTATCCCCTCTTTTCCTTAATTTCGCACTTCAAAATCTAAGCAGCATGGCAAAAATAAAAGTAACCAACCCTGTAGTTGAGTTGGATGGAGATGAAATGACCAGAATCATCTGGAAGTTTATTAAAGACAAATTAATCCTTCCTTACCTAGAAGTACCCATTCAATATTTCGATTTGGGAATGGAATACAGAGATCAAACAGATGATCAAGTAACCATTGATGCTGCCAATGCCATCAAAGCTTGTGGTGTGGGTATCAAATGTGCTACCATTACACCCGATGAAGCACGTGTGAAAGAATTCAAGCTAAAGCAAATGTGGAAGAGTCCCAACGGCACCATCCGAAATATTTTGGACGGCACCGTGTTCAGGGAACCCATTGTGATGAAAAACGTTCCTAGACTGGTGACCAACTGGACAGCCCCCATCATTGTAGGCCGTCATGCATTTGGAGACCAATATCGTGCAACAGACACTGTCATCAAAGGAAAAGGAAAATTAACCATGACTTTCACTCCGGAAGGAGGAGGCGAACCACAGGTATTTGAGGTGTACAATTACAAAGGAGATGGCGTTGCCATGACCATGTACAATACAGATGAAAGCATTTACGGATTTGCCCGCAGCTGCTTCAACATGGCTTTGAGTAAAAAATGGCCATTGTACTTGTCTACCAAAAACACGATCCTAAAAAAATACGACGGAAGATTCAAAGACATCTTTGAAGAAGTCTATCAAAATGAATTCAAACAACAATTTGAAGCTGCTGGTATTGTGTACGAACATAGACTCATTGATGACATGGTGGCGAGCGCATTGAAATGGAATGGGAATTTTGTATGGGCTTGTAAAAACTACGATGGAGACGTGCAGAGTGATACCGTTGCCCAAGGATTTGGTTCTTTGGGTTTGATGACTTCTGTGTTGGTAACTCCTGATGGAAAAACAATGGAATCAGAAGCAGCGCATGGAACTGTTACCCGCCACTACCGCGATCACCAAGCGGGCAAACCTACCAGCACCAACCCAATTGCCTCTATTTTTGCTTGGACAAGAGGATTGGCATTTCGTGGAAAGCTGGACAACAACCAAGCATTGATTGATTTCTGTCAAGCATTAGAAGCCGTTTGTATTGAAACGGTGGAAAGCGGCAAAATGACCAAAGACTTGGCTGTTTGTATCCATGGAAACAAGGTAGCCCATGGCGAACATTATTTATATACCGAAGAATTTTTGGATGCCATCGATTCCAATTTGAAAAAGAGAATGGGATTGTAAGGACCAGAAGAATACTAGTTATTAAAAAAGCGTTTTCCTCGGAAAGCGCTTTTTTAATTGGATTTTTTAATGAGGAAGTTTACTTCGGATCAATCCATAAAACCAGGTGCCGGCTATTGCGGAGAGAAGCGTAATAAATATTATACTGGCTCCTGATCCTATCAGAACATACAATGGTCCTGGACAGGCACCAGTAATAGCCCATCCTGCTCCAAACAACAGACCGCCATATATTTGACCTTTGTTGAATTCTTTACGAGGAATAACAACGGCCTCTCCATTAAATGTTTTGATGTTCAATTTTTTAATTGTCCATACTGAAATCATTCCTACAATAACAGCCGATCCAATGATTCCATACATATGAAAAGATTGCAATCTAAACATCTCTTGAATACGAAACCAACTAATTACTTCGGCCTTAGTAAGCAGCAATCCAAACCAACAACCGAGTAAAATATATTGTATGAAATACAATTTAGACTGTTTAAATGTACTTGAATTGACATTGTTACTATCTAACAATTGATTGTCTTTTTTATGATCAGCCTTTTGCATATCTGTTGTTTATAGCGACAAAATAAATGGCAAAAACAGATTCACCATGATAAAACCTCCTATCATGAAACAGATTGTTGCAATCAAAGATGGATACTGCAAGGTAGACAAGCCTGTTATAGAATGTCCGCTAGTACATCCGCCTGCATACCTTGTTCCAAAACCGATTAGAAAGCCCCCTCCTATCATCATCGTAAAACTTCTCACAGTCCATAATGAATGCCAGTTAAATAGCTGGACGGGAACGAGGCCTGAGTAATCGGTAATTCCATACCGTAATAGTTCATTTTTCAACGATGGATGCACCTCTATTGGATTGGCCAAATAATGCATAGCCAAAAAACCTCCTATACACATTCCCAGCGCAAAGAATAGATTCCATGCTTCTTGTTTCCATTCGTATTGAAAAAAAGAGATTTTCAGTGGTACACTAGCTGCACAAATATGACGCAAGGAAGAACTGATTCCAAAAGCCTTGTTTCCTGCCAGGAATAAAATTGGAACCATTAACCCAATCAATGGGCCTGAAACATACCATGGCCATGGCTGTTTTAATAATTCAATCATAATAATTTATTTCTTTTCTCTGCTACCTGCATACAACTCATATTCAAAAAGCCGGCAGTCTATTTTGCTGGTATAAAATTCAATTCGTTTTTTGGGCTTCAAGCCGATTTTTTTAGCCAACTCTAAATTTCCTGTAAAAATATACCCAGTATATCCTTTGCACTGTTGTTTTAAAAAATCACCCATGCGGGCATAGGTTTCTTGCAAGGCAAGTTCTTCTCCCAATCGATCTCCATATTCAGGATTAAAATAAATAACACCCGCCTCATTGGCCGGAATAGTGGTGGAAGCAAAATCACACAATTCAAATTGTATCAAATCTTCAACCCCTGCAATACCTGCATTTACTTTGCTTACATGAATGGCATCTTCGCTGATATCTGAGGCAATGATTTGCAAACCTGGTACCTCTATGACATCAGCTTCCATTTTTTTATACTCCAGATCATATACTTCGCTGTCGTACCCACACAAATGCATAAATGCATAATTATTCCTATACAAACCAGGTTTTCTGTGGGTAGCCAACATCGCTGCTTCAATCGCGATTGTTCCTGAACCGCACATTGGATTCACAAAGGGTGATTGCCGATCCCACCGAGTGGCTAATAGTGTGGCAGCAGCGAGGGATTCCAACATGGGGGCCTTACCAGGTATTTTTCTATATCCATGCTTAGACAAGGTTTCCCCACTGGTATCAATAAAAATCTCGGCGATGTCATCTTTCCAATACAAATGCACCACAGCCGTATGCAATCCAGGACCCGAATCCGGACGAGCACCGGTTTTTTCCCTGAAGCGATCGGCAATGGCATCCTTCACTTTCACATTGGCAAACAAATTATTGGTAATGGTCTCATTGCTCACATTGCTGGTAATCGAAAAATATCCATCTGCAGGAATAATGCTCTCCCACGATATATTCAGCAATTGCTGATAAAGGGCGTTGGCATCATGGGCATTGCATTCTTTAATCGAAAATAATACCTGGCTGGCACAGCGCAAATGAAGATTGAGGGTAATGCAATCCTTCAAATCGCCCATCAATTCCACTCCTGTTTTGAATACCCTTACTGGCGTGAAGCCCAATGCGGCAATCTCATGCTGCAAATAAGGAGACAGTCGATTGCTACAAGTGACAATGATTCGACTTTTATGATGGAATAGATTCATACGGAGTGAGTAGGTGCAAAGAAAAGACTATTGCAGCAAACGCATGCATTTTTGCAAGCTGTCTTTCCAAGATTGTAAGCCAATCCCAATACTTTCAATTTTATCTGTTGACAAAATGGAATAAGAAGGTCGCTTGGCCGGAACAGGATATTCAGCAGATGAAATGGGAATAATCTCACATGAATACCCACCTATTTTTTTGATTTCCGTTGCAAATTCGAACCAAGAAATGACGCCTTCGTTTGCAAAATGATAAATGCCAGGAGATACTTTTTGCTCGCGCAAAACAATATCAAATATAGCAGCAGCCAAATCTGCCGCATAAGTAGGTCTTCCAATTTGATCGGCCACTACACGGATTTGAGGCTTTTCCTGCATGAGCCGCATCATGGTTTTGACAAAATTATTTCCAAACGAGCTGTACACCCAGGAAGTTCGTACAATGATTGCACCAGGATTGACGGTCAATGCTGCTTGCTCACCTGCCAACTTGGAAGCGCCATACACATTCAATGGATGCGTAGCATCGGTCTCTTTGTAGCCATCCTTATTGGATCCGTCGAATACATAATCGGTAGAAATATGAACAAAAGCACTGGAATATTGCTTACAAATACCAGCTAAACTGGCTACCGCATCCGCATTGATGGCATAAGCATTCGCCTGATCTGATTCGGCTCGGTCAACTGCTGTATAAGCCGCGCAGTTGATGCATACATCTACCCTGTTTTCAGCAAAATATTTTTCAACAGACGCCTTATTGTCAATAGACAATTGATCTCTGGAAACAAATGAAAAATTGTGTTGGGGATATTGACTGCTCAATACCCTGCATTCATAGCCCAATTGACCATTGGCTCCGGTAATCAATATGTGTGTAGGGTGACTCAAGATCAAAAGGATCAATTAAAAATTAAAATTATTTCGGCAGTTGGCAAAAGATGGATGGTTCATGTCCTTTTCAGAAATAATCTGCTTTTCGGAAGGAATTTTCCAGTCAATCTGCAAAGCAGGATCATTGAATTGAATACCTGCTTCAAGAGTTTTATCATAAAATGCATCGCATTTATAAAACACCTCTGCTGTTTCACTCAACACGGCATACCCATGGGCAAAACCCTGAGGTATGTACAATTGTTTTTTATTGTCAGCACTAAGCTCAATGGAAAAATGCTGTCCATAAGTGGGCGACCCCGTCCGCAAATCGACCACTACATCTAAAATGCTTCCTGAAAGGGCCCTGATGAATTTGGTTTGTGCACTAGGATCGAGTTGATAATGCAATCCTCTGATGACTCCATACACAGATTTGGCTTGATTGTCTTGCACAAATACCGTGTTGACCGATTCATTTGTACATGTTTGTTGATTGTAACTTTCAAAGAAATAACCTCTGTTGTCCTCAAAAACGGTTGGCTCAAAAACAAGCAAGCCGGGAAAGTTGGTTTTAATAAAAGGCATGTGGGTGGATAGTATTGATTGGATAGAATTATTTTTCGTACAGGTTTCTAAAAAAATCGATGGTCTGTTGTAAACCTGGTTCAAATTCAACGCTTGGGACATAGTGCAACAAGCCCTTGGCCAAGCTAATATCCGCCAGAGAATGGCGAATGTCTCCTGCTCTTTCCGCACGATGAATGGGCTTCCAGTCTAGCTGTAAATATTGCAGACAGCGCTGGTACAAATGATTCACCGAAAAAGAAGCACCCGCAGCCACATTGTAAACTTGATTAAATGCAGCAGGATTTTCATTCAGCATTCCTAAGATGTTTGCTTGTACAGCATTATCGACAAAAGTGAAATCTCTTGTCTGCTCACCATCACCATTGATGTATACCGGAGTTTGCTGGAGAATGCCCTTTATAAACAAGGGAATAACAGCAGCATAAGGACCATTTGGATCTTGTCTTGGACCAAACACATTAAAGTACCTGAATCCTATTACATTCAAACCATACACATCGGCAAACACCTTGGCATACCACTCATTGGTTTTCTTTGTGACCGCATAAGGTGAAAGACAATTGCCTGTTTTGGTTTCTGTTTTAGGCAAGCTCGGTTCATCTCCATACACAGAAGAGGAAGAAGCATAGACAAAGGACTTGACTTTCTGCTGCACAGCAGCCTGCAACATATTGACAAAACCATTCACATTGACTTCGTTGAAATAAACAGGCTCTTCAATAGAACGAGGGACGGAACCCACGGCTGCCTGGTGACTAATACAATCCACCCCTTCGGCCGCTTTCATGCAGGTTTGAAGGTCTCGAATGTCACCTTCAATGAATTCAAAGGCATCGTATTTTCGAAGCAATGCCAAGTTGGACTCAAAACCATTGGTCATGTTATCCAATACCTTCACTTTTTTAGCGCCTGCTTGTAATAGATAGGCTGCAATATGACTACCAATAAAACCTGCCCCACCTGTAACCAGGAATACATTGTTGCTAACATCTCTATGGTGAAAATTATTGAGGGCCATTGGTAAAGTAAAAGTTATAAGCTCCAGTAACCCCTGGTTTTGATTTTGCCTCTATATGCCCCCTTGAGATCAGCAATCAAGGCATGTGGCTTGGTGATAGAAGCGAAATACTCGTCGGTTAAATTTTTATATTCATGATGCAACACTGTCACGATGACTGCATCATAGTCTTTGGATGGCTGGGTTGTTAATGTAAATCCATATTCTGCCTGAAGCTCTTCGCTATTCGCACAGGGATCTACCACTTCTACGTTTAATGAAAATGCTTTCAACTCTTTCACTACATCCGCTACTTTGCTATTGCGAATATCGGATACGTTTTCTTTGAAAGTAGCTCCCATGATCAACACTTTGCTTTGTTTCACGTTTCCATTGTGCTGTATGATATATTGCAACACCTTCTTGGCCACATATTCAGCCATTCCATCATTGATGACGCGTCCGGCAAGAATCACCTGGCTGTCATAACCTAGTTCCTTTGATTTGTGTGTTAGGTAATACGGATCCACCCCGATGCAATGCCCGCCTACCAATCCCGGTTGGAATTTTAAAAAGTTCCATTTGGTTCCAGCGGCTTCTAATACCTCGTAGGTATTGATGTTCATCCGATCAAAAATAATAGAGAGTTCATTCATCAAGGCAATGTTCAAATCTCTTTGCGTATTTTCTATGATTTTTGCCGCTTCGGCCACTTTGATAGAAGAAGCTTTGTGCACACCCGCTGTCACGACCAACTCATATACTTTGGCAATGGTGTCCAAACTTTCTGCACAACAGCCGCTCACTACTTTTATGATGGAGCCGATGGTATGTTCTTTGTCTCCTGGATTGATTCGTTCGGGAGAGTAGCCGATTTTATAATCGGTATTCATTTTTAATCCCGATTGTTTTTCAATAATGGGCACACAATCTTCTTCGGTACAGCCGGGATATACCGTGCTTTCAAACACAACATAATCTCCCTTTTTCAAAACTTTTCCGATGGTTTCACTCGCTTTTTGAACCGGAATTAAATTCGGCACATTGTGTTCATCAACAGGTGTCGGAACCGCTACGATAAAAAAATTGGCTTCGCGAAGCACATCCAAGTCATTCGTAAAAGTAATATCGCAATTTTCAAAAGCTTTGGCAGGCAATTCCTTGCTCGGATCAATCCCTTTGCGCATCATGTCCACTCTTTCAGCATTGATATCAAAGCCAATCACTTTTGTTTTTTTAGCAAATGCCAGCGCGATGGGCAATCCGACATAGCCCAATCCGATGACGGCTAACTTTTTGTTTTTATTGACCAGTTCTTGATACATATAATTCAATTGTGGTGTCACTATTTTTTGCTTTCAAACTCTTTGGGCAATTTGTACAAATCCTCTTCGGACAATCCTTTAAAATAGTCGTAGGTAATGGCAAGTCCTTCGGCCCTGGATACTTTGGGCGACCATTGTAAGATTTCCTTTGCCTTGGTAATATCAGGCCTTCTTTGTTTGGGATCATCCACTGGCAAGGGCTTGTATACAATTTTTTGTTGGGTGCCGGTCAAATGAATGATTTCTTCTGCAAAGTCTTTCAAAGAAATTTCATCAGGATTGCCGATGTTAACCGGATAGGCATAATCACTCATGAGCAAACGATAAATACCTTCAATCAAATCGTCGACATAACAGAAACTCCTGGTCTGGCTTCCATCACCGAAAACCGTCAAATCTTCTCCTTTCAACGCCTGACCAATAAAAGCTGGTAAAGCCCTGCCATCATTCAATCGCATGCGCGGACCATAGGTATTAAAAATGCGAACGATTCTTGTTTCCAGTTGATGGAAAGTATGGTAAGCCATGGTGATGGCTTCCTGAAAACGTTTGGCTTCATCGTAGACCCCCCTAGGACCAACCGGATTGACATTGCCCCAATATTCTTCTGTTTGCGGATGAACCAATGGATCTCCATACACTTCACTGGTACTGGCAACCAATATTCTTGCTTTTTTGGCCAATGCCAAACCCAAGCAATTGTGTGTGCCCAGAGAACCTACTTTCAAGGTTTGGATGGGGATTTTTAAATAATCAATTGGACTGGCAGGAGAAGCAAAATGCAAGATATAATCCAGGTCTCCCTGCACATGGATGAATTTGGATACATCATGATGATAAAACTCAAACTCTTTTAAATTAAAAAGATGTTCGATGTTTCTGATGTCGCCGGTAATTAAATTGTCCATCCCAATCACATCAAATCCTTCTTTAATGAAACGGTCGCACAGATGCGAACCGAGAAAACCAGCAGCACCTGTAATTAAAACTCTTTTGTTTTTATTGGACAATGGTAATCGATTTATAAAGGGTTAAAGAGATCCGATTGTTTTTCTTCCAATGCTCTCGTAATAATAACCTAAGTTATTCATTTGTTCCAGATCAAACAGGTTCCTGCCATCAAAAATCACTTTGTTTTTAATGATATTGCTCATTTTTTCAAAATCAGGGGTCCTGAATTCACTCCATTCTGTAGCGATGATCAGGGCATCGGCATTTTCCAATGCCTCATATTGACTGCTGGCATACTGTATGGAGTCTCCCAATACGTGCTTTGAATTCGACATGGCTTCGGGGTCAAAGGCGCTGACGGTAGCACCCTGGGCGGTCAATGCACGGATGATTTCAAAAGCCGGTGCTTCTCTGATGTCATCTGTATTGGGCTTGAATGCCAATCCCCACAAGGCAAAATGTTTTCCAGCTAAATTATTGTTGAAATAGGAAGCTATTTTAGGAACCAGGTGTAGTTTTTGACGCTGGTTGACTTCCATCACAGCATCCAGGATTGAAAAATTATAATTGACCTCCTGGGCAGATTTAGCTAAAGCCTGTACATCTTTGGGGAAACAACTGCCCCCATATCCAATACCCGGAAACAAAAATCGTTTTCCAATTCTCTCGTCGCTTCCAATACCTCTGCGCACCATGTCAACGTCGGCACCCAATCGTTCACACAATTGCGCAATTTCATTCATGAAACTTATCTTAACCGCCAAAAATGAATTGGCCGCATACTTGGTTAGCTCTGCAGATTTTTCATCCATGAAAATAATAGGGTTGCCTTGACGCACAAAGGGCGCATACAAATCATTCATGATTTTGATGGCTTTCTCTGATTCAGTTCCAATCACCACTCGATCAGGACGCATAAAATCTTCCACAGCCACGCCTTCTCTTAAAAATTCAGGATTGCTCACCACATCAAACGATTGATCGATGGATTGGGTAGCGGTAGACAAAATCATCGCCCTCACTTTTGCTGCCGTTCCCACCGGAACCGTACTTTTATCTATAATGACTTTATAATCGGAAGGCTGAATCAATTTACCCAATTCAGCAGCTACCTTTAGAATATAAGAGAGATCCGCACTGCCATCCTCACCCGGAGGGGTGGGCAATGCCAAAAAGATAATTTGTGCAGCGGCGACGGCTTCCTGTAATGAAGTAGTGAAATGAAGTCTTCCCTCTTTTTGATTGCGCAAAAATATTTTCTCCAAACCAGGTTCATAAATAGTGATTTGTCCACTGGAAAGTTTTTCCACCTTTGCAAGATCAATGTCCACACAAGTAACATCATTACCTGTTTCAGAAAAACAAGTGCCTGTTACCAAGCCTACATAACCCGTACCAATAACCGCAATTTTCATAACTCAGTTTTTATGATTGTAAGAATTCCAACACTTTGGAAATAATAAAATCTTGTTGCTCGGTATCCAATTCAGTATGAATCGGCAATGAAATCACTCTCTCTGTCAACCAGTCGGTAACAGGGAGCTGATAGGCGCTTCCTCCAAATGCATCAAACATCTTTTGTTTGTGTGCTGGAACTGGGTAATAAATCATGGAAGGAATTTGATGTGTTGCCAGAAAATCACTCAAGGCATTTCTATCCGCATCTTTCAATATCAATGTATATTGGTGAAAGACGTGTCCATTGTTGGATGCACGGAAAGGGATTTGTATTTTAGGATGATTCGCAAAGCCTGCATCATAGTAATCAGCCGCTTTTCTTCTGGCCGAAATGTATTCATCCAAATGTTTTAATTTAATAGAAAGAATGGCAGCCTGCATAGCATCGAGTCTTGAGTTGCAGCCCACCACATCGTGGTAATATCTTTTGCTTTGACCATGTGACGCAATCATGGTTAATTGACTGGCCAACTGATCATCATCGGTAAAGATGGCTCCTCCATCTCCAAATGCACCCAGGTTTTTAGAGGGATAAAAAGACGTGCAGCCAATATGACCAATACTACCTGTTTTTTTCACCGTTCCGTCACTGAACACCATATCATTTCCAATGCCCTGCGCGTTGTCTTCGATTACAAACAATTGGTGCTTGGCCGCAATGGACATGATGGCTTCCATATCTGCTGCATGGCCATAAAGGTGAACAGGCACAATGGCCTTGGTCTTGGGGGTGATGGCCGCTTCAATCATAGCAGGATCCAGGCAAAAAGTTTTGGGATCCACCTCCACAAATATGGGTTTGATTCCCAACAGAGCCGCCACTTCAACCGTTGCGATATAGGTAAAAGAAGGGGTGATGACTTCATCTCCGGCTTTCAATCCCAATGCCATCATGGCAATTTGAAGGGCATCTGTTCCGTTGGCACAGGGGATGACATGCTTGCTGCCATTGTAAGCCGCCAATTGTGCAGCAAAGTCGTTAACTACCTTACCGCCAATGAATTGCGAGCTTTCCATCACAGCGATGACAGCTGCGTCTACTGCCGATTTAATTTTTTGATACTGCGTTTTGGTATCCACCATTTGTAAAGGCCTCATAAATCAAGTATTTGAGCCTGTTTGCAACAGGTGGGCAAAGATACAATTTTGACCACCAAATGCAAACCTTCAGGCGAATTGATTTAACCATCAAATGACCGTATTTTTGAGTACTCAAACCGATCATTTGGCCCTTATTCTCTATACTATTTTCATTCGACTGTATGTTGCTGGCATTCAATTGGCTTCCATATGGAGCCAAAAGGCCCGGCAATGGAAAAAAGGCAGAAAAAACTTCCCAGCACTTACATTTAACACCCCCACCATTTGGATGCATTGTGCCAGTTTGGGGGAATTTGAACAGGGGCGGCCTGTTTTAGAAGCCTGTAAACAAGCGTATCCAAACTATCCCATTGTCGTGAGTTTCTTTTCACCCAGTGGATATGAAGTCAGAAAAAACGACCCCATTGCCGACGCTGTTTTGTATTTGCCCGTTGATACCCCACAACATGCCAAGCGTTTGATCAAAGTAATTAATCCTGCCATGGTTTTTTGGGTGAAGTATGATTACTGGTACCACTATTTAACCACTTTACAGCAACAACATATTCCAGTATGCTTGGTATCGGGTATATTCAGAGCCAATCAGCCTTTTTTTACCTGGTACGGTGCTTTTTGGAAAACAATGCTTCATTCTTTTGAAGTTTTGTTTGTACAAAATGAGTCTTCCAAAGCACTGCTGGAAAGACATATTCAGCAACAGAATATTGTTGTCAGTGGGGATACTCGATTTGATCGGGTACTGGCCCTCACCGACAAAAAAGAAACAGTCCCTCACATTGATTCCTTTACAGGCAATGCAAAATTGATTGTAGCAGGAAGCACCTGGGAAGATGACGAACTTTTACTTATTCATTACCTGAAAGTGCATCCAGAGGTCAAATTGATCATTGCACCTCACGAAATTGATCGGCAAAATATTCTCAGCTTGCAGAAAGAATTCAATCATGCTGTATTGTATTCTGATTGGTCAAGCCATGAAAGTGTTTCTGTACAACCAAACGTGTTGATTATTGACAACGTGGGTATGTTGTCCAAATTGTATCAATATGCCGATATTGCCTATGTAGGTGGTGGGTTTAATAGCAGTGGTATTCACAACACACTCGAGGCGGCTGCTTATGGCAAACCTGTTATTTTCGGACCCGTGTATGAAAAATTTGCAGAAGCGGTGGCATTGATCGAAACGGGGGGCGCCTTTAGCATTGACAATGCATTAGAGCTGGAAGGCTTGCTGGATGAGCTTTTGATTGACGAGTCGGCTTTGAAAAAAGCGGGAAAGGCGGCGAGGGAATTGGTGGTGCAATCCAAAGGAGCTACTCAAAAAATCATGGATTATGTAGCCGCGAAGCGTCTTTTGACCAATTGATCAAATTGTTTTACCGTGGGGTGTTTTTCATCCCAACCCAATTTCAATTTCAATTCTCTTTTGATCCAGTATTCCGCTTCGGGATAGATGGAAAATCCATTGATGGTTTTGATGCTTCTTTCATACATCACTTCATCTCCTCGGAACAATTCGCTGATGTATAAGAATTTGTCATTGATGCCAATCGCTTTTTTCAAATCTTTGATAGGATCATCACTCAACACATCACTGATTTCGGTTGTCCGAACATTCAGCGTGTCATTTAAAGACGTTTCAGTTGGATTGGCTATCAACTCATGAATTTCTTTGGCAGGTGTGGGTGGCTCCACCGTCTTTTGATGAATCAGTGTGGGCGTTTCTTCCACCGGATCAAATAACATAGGCGGTTTGTTTTTCAACCCCATCCTATTTTTGGCTTCAGCATTTTTTTTCATCTCCTCCAGTTCCATTTCCACATCAGCCTCATTGATATCTAGAAATACAACCACCCTTTCTTCTGGTGTAGGAGGCTCAGTAGGTTGATGTGGATGAATATCAATTGGTGAAGGCAGGTGAATGGACACCACAGAACCGGCTGGCTTGACTTGCTCGGCAGATTGTAGATGTTGCAACTCAGACTGAATCATCTGAACGGTCAGCAACAAGTCATCCACAGAAGACTGATTAGCCAACTGCTCTCTTAAACGTTCGCAGAGTGTCTCCACTCGGTCCATCATCTTATATCGGTTTAAATGTAATTCGTGTCAAAATTAGTTTTGCCCAATGAGGAGAATCCTTAATCTTTGCACGAGTAGAAGTTAAAGTTACAAACACATTTTTAAAAAAAATTGTCAATGTTTATAGAACCTAATTTGAAAGGAGAACGAAGGGGTTGGATTGAGGTCATTTGTGGCAGCATGTTTAGCGGCAAAACAGAAGAGCTGATCAGACGGCTCAAACGAGTGAAAATTGCAAATCTTTCGGTTCAAATCTTCAAGCCTACGATCGATACTCGTTATGATGAGACCAAAATTGTGAGTCACGATACCAATGCCATCCATTCCACTCCTGTATTGCATGCGACAGACATTTTGAAAATGGCCGAAAACGTAGACGTGGTTGGGATTGATGAGGCGCAATTTTTTGACAATGAAATTTCAGCCGTTTGCGAAACCTTGGCTTTAAGAGGAACCCGAGTGATTGTAGCCGGTTTAGACATGGACTATACAGGCAAACCCTTTGGACAAATGCCACATTTGCTGGCGGTAGCGGATTACATTACAAAGTTGCATGCGATCTGCATGAAATGTGGCAACATTGCCAATATCAGTTACAGAAAAGTAGCCGACAGCGATCAAGTTTTATTGGGTGAAAAAGATTTTTATGAACCTCGTTGCAGGCATTGTGCGGAGTTAAAAGATTGATGCAGCAAATTTGATTATTTTCAACCCCAACACCATGTTCCAGCGCGTTCTGGCATTATTGAAAAAAGACATCCTCCTGGAATTGAGGCAGAAACACATGCTGTATGGCATTCTACTCTATGTGGCTGCCACCATTTTTGTCATCTATCTTTCTATCCCCAATAGCCCCGATGCCATCATCTGGAACAGTCTTTTCTGGATTATTCAACTCTTTATTTGTGTCAATGCTGTTGCCAAAAGTTTCTTGCAAGAAGGAAGAGGCAGAATGCTTTATTTTTATACCCTCGTTTCTCCAGTAGAATTTATCATTAGCAAGTTATTGTATAATGCGTTGTTGATGTTGGCAATGAGCCTCATAGCATTGGTGCTTTTTTTCATCTTCCTGGGTAATCCACTTGCTAATACGCTATCCTTTGCAGGTATTGTGTTACTGGGTGGACTTGGCATCAGCTTGGTCTTTACCATCATGAGTGCACTGGCTGCCAAAGCACAGCAAAATGCAGCCTTGATCGCTATTTTGGGCTTCCCTGTGATTCTCCCCGAGTTGTTATTGTTGATGAAACTAAGTAAAGCGGCTTTTGCCGAAGTATTCAGGGAAGGCGCTTTGATGCAGATGGCTGGGTTGACCTTGGCCATGGATGGATTGGTTGTCCTATTGGCTATTATTCTATATCCTTATTTGTGGAAAGAGTAGAATTGTCAAAAAAATCATAAAATATTATTTTTTAAAGTGTTATGGAGTTTCCCATAACTTTGCCCCACTAAAACAAATCGCCTGCATTCGTGCACAAAAACTGGTGGAAAATATTGTCCTTTCTTATATTGGTCTACACCATTGTCGCAGGCTTTTTACTCCCTGTTCCCAAACTGTTCATTTTAAATGAAACCATCCGCAATTTATACTTCCATGTATGCATGTGGTTTGGCATGATGATCTTGTTTACCATCAGCTTTGTTTACAGCGTCAAATACCTTTCTGGCTTTCAATACCGCAATGATATCATCGCATCCAATTTTGCCACTGTTGGTTCTCTGTTCGGCATATTGGGCTACCTCACCGGATTTTTGTGGGTATCAGTGACCTGGGTGACAGATCAGGGACAATCTTTTGGAAGTGTATTAAAAGAGCCCAAGCTCATTGGTGCAGCCATTGCCTTGTTGATTTATGGCGCCTACTTTGTATTGAGGGGTTCATTTATGGATATTGACAAACGCGCACGCGTGAGTGCAGTGTACAATATATTTGCTTTTGTCATGTTATTCCCGAGTATTTGGATTATTCCCCGATTGGTCGGCAGCTTGCATCCCGGAGCACCGGGAGGAGATAGCGGCAATCCTGCTTTGGATAAAAACCAATTGGATGCCACCATGCGAATGGTGTTTTATCCTGCTGTCATCGGATGGACACTGTTGGGTGTATGGATTGCTACTTTAAAAATCAGGATTTCCTTTATCAATGATAAAAAATTACTCAATGAATAAATTACTACTACTTTTAGCTGGCATTTTCTTTGCCTCTGTTGCTACCGCACAAGACAAAGTAGAAATGGCAGATGTAATGAGAAGCAATGGTAAAATTTATGTAGTAGTGGCCGTTTGCCTTACCATTCTAATCGGACTGATTCTATATATGTTCTCTATTGATAAAAAAATCTCTCGTTTAGAAAAAGATAAATAACATTGCATTTTTAAATACAGAAATAAAAACCAATCATATGTCTTCAAACCAGCATTATAGCTTTTTTCAGAGTGTTGAAAAAAGTTTTGACAAAGCAGCCAAATTCACCAATTGGGATCCAGGCATTCTGGAGCAAATCAAGGCTTGCAATAGTGTATACCAAATGCGCTTCCCAGTAAAATTAGACAATGGAGAAATAGAAGTAATCGAAGCATACCGTGTACAACATAGTCAGCATAAGTCTCCTTGTAAAGGGGGTATTCGTTTCAGTGATGAAGTCAATCAAGATGAGGTAATGGCCCTCGCTTCTTTGATGACCTATAAGTGCGCTATTGTGAATGTTCCATTTGGTGGAGGTAAAGGCGGTATTAAGATCAATCCCCGCAAATACTCTGCCTATGAATTGGAAAAAATCACCCGTCGTTACACGGCTGAACTGGTTAAGAAAAATTTCATCGGACCAGGCATCGATGTACCTGCACCCGATTATGGAACCGGTCCAAGAGAAATGGCTTGGATTGTTGATACCTACGCTTCATTGAAGCCAGGAGAAATTGATGCAGCGGGTTGTGTAACCGGAAAGCCAGTTACACAAGGGGGCGTGAGAGGCAGGACAGAAGCTACTGGACTCGGGGTTTATTTTGGCATCCGCGAGGTGTGCAATATGCAAGATGTAATGGAGAAGCTTGGATTAAAAGTTGGATTACAAGATAAAACAGTGGTGGTTCAAGGACTGGGAAATGTGGGGTATCACTCTGCAAAATTCTTCAGAGAAGGTGGTGCAAAAGTGGTAGCATTGGCAGAATATGAAGGTGCTATTTATTGCGCAGACGGATTGCATGAAGACGAAGTATTTCAACATAGAAAAAAGACTGGCTCTATTTTAAATTTCCCAGGAGCCACCAATCTTGCTAAAAATACAGACGCGCTGGAACTTGAATGTGACATTCTGATTCCTGCTGCATTAGAAAATGTCATCAACGGTGACAACGCCCCCAATGTGAAAGCGAAAATCATTGGCGAAGCAGCCAATGGTCCTTGCACACCCGAAGCAGATGAGGTTTTTACTAAAAAAGGTATCCTTTGTGTACCTGATATGTATTTGAATGCAGGTGGGGTAACCGTTAGTTATTTTGAGTGGCTTAAAAATTTAAGTCACGTCCGTTACGGTCGTATGGAAAAGCGTTTTACTGAAAACATGAATACCCATATCCTCGGACAAATTGAAGGTTTGACAGGCAAAAAAGTGGATGATGTAGAACGCAAGTTTATCATGCATGGGCCAGATGAACAAGATTTGGTGCACAGCGGATTGGAAGAAACAATGATCAGTGCTACCAGAGAAATCATGGATGTATGGAAATCGAATCCTGCCATCCCTGACATGAGAACAGCTGCCTATGTAAGTGCCATCAACAAAGTGGCTACCAGCTATCTTGAATTAGGAATCTTCCCATAATTATTTTTGATAAGCAATAATAAAAAAAACCGGTCAATGGCCGGTTTTTTTATTGTATTTCCTCGAGGGTATCTAACTCAATATATTGATGATCTTTCTTTTCAAATGCAATGGTATGGGATCCGTTTGTAAGAATGAGGTATTTCGCTTGAAGGGTAGCATTGTATCGCATCGCTTGTTCCATCACAGAAGCAGATAGCGGCTCATTCATTTCTTTGCATTCTACTACAATCAACGGAATCGTTTCCTGATTGAATACAACGATGTCAAACCGTTTGACAATTTCTCCTACCTGAATTTGTTTTTCTACCGCCATCAAGGCTGATGGCAAATGCAAAACCTCTGTTAGGTACAATATAAAATTTTGTCTCACCCATTCTTCAGGGGTAAGGACCACCCATTTTTTTCGAATGATGCAAAAAATAGTTTCTTTTCCAGCTTCCTTTTGAATAGAAGGCTTTGTCTGGGGATATTGAATCAATAGCATCCTGCATCAATTGGTGGCAGCGTCTGCGTTAAGAATACCCCAACCTAAATAGGCGTTTTTGGTTGGGTAATTGGCGCTAGTAGAAATCAATTTGTTCAATACTTTATCTCTGTTATAGGAAGGGAATTTGCTCCAAACCAAAGCTGCAATTCCAGCAGCAGTTGCCGTTGAAACAGAAGACCCTCCTACAGTAGAAGGAATGTCACCACTCATGGCAAGCGTAAGCGGATGTCTTTCATCAGAAGCTTTTTCCATCACAATGGCAAAGTCGGTTTCTGATCCGCTGTGGCAATCTGTACAGGTATTGTTTCCGTCGTTGTCTCTTACACCGGTTACAGCATTCACTTGTGTCAACACTGCAGGAAAAATAACACCAAACCATCCGCTGGTCCAGCTGAAGGAAGTTCCTGCCGCACAAAAGATTAATTTTCCTTTTCCATAAGCGTAATTGATGGCATCCTGCATTTGACTGCTAGAGGTGATTTTGCCCATACTCATACTGATTATTTTTACATCGGCTCTATTGGCTGCATTGGTGAAAGCATCTGAAACACCCTTCACTTCTCTGCTTTCATCTAAATAAACATCGGCTGCTGCACGGCAAACAACCAAATTACAATTGTACGCTACCCCACAAGCATTGCCATCCGTACCTCTAGGTGCCGCACAAGCGCCGGCCATAGAGGTTCCATGCCCACAACCATCATCAGCAGTCTCTACAGGGCCTGTAGGAATACCCAAAAAGGTTGCCTGGGGCAAGGTGACAATTTTTTCAATGGTCCTTCCTGAAGAAGATCCTTGATTGAAAGCGCCGCCCAGATTCTCCTGATCAAACTCACAACCCGTATCGATGATAAAAACTTTAATTCCTTTTCCTGTTGATTTGGTCCAAGCATTGGGTATGCGCTGGTAAGCATAATTCCAAGACTGTTTAGCATTGGGTGATATGTTCGTGTAATCCACATTGGCAACCAAACCAGTTTCTGCCGTGTTGTATCCGCATCCACTGCTGCTGGCAATGGCATTGTTTTGATGATTTTTTTGAGCCACTTCCGCTGGCTCATACCCCATGGGCTCAGCATAACGAACAAGCATAGAAGCTCTCAAGAGCTTAATGGTGTTGGGATTGCGAATCACTACATCTACTACCGGCAGCACTTTGTCCTCCCATTGTATCAACTGGGCTGCATCTATAGTTGGATTGACAGATTGTTCAGCATGGAGAATCAAAGCTAGCAACTGCTGTTTTGCATCTTGCCAAGCTGCTTCGTTCAAATTGATAGAAGCGATTTGACTGTCTATATTTCCCATTTTGGCAGGCTTGAACCCAACCGATAAAATATTGTCTGTGTGCTGCAAAGCGCTCCATACCATCTGTTCGGTTGCCGATTGCCATTGAAAAGAATGATGAGCCGCAAGTTCTTGTTTAATAAAAGCATCAATCGTCGACCTGGGTATAATTTCATCTGTAGTACCCGTCGTGTTCTCCAACTGACTTTTTTTACATCCATTCAATAAGACACCTAATAAAAGCGCATAGACAATACTTTTCTTCATGGTATTAATTTTTTAACGATGTCAAATATACTTGTAATTCAATGAGCAACCTATTAGATCAGCTGTAATAAAATTCATACGGACTAATATCTTTTTACTGGATGTATAGAAATGTTGTACTTTTATAGATGGATTCGCCAGCGACGACTGGCCAACTTCTTGTAAAATAAAGATCAATGAAAACAAAAGCAGAAATTGTAAACAACTGGCTACCAAGGTATACAGGTGAGAAATTAGAAAACTTTGGAGAGTATATTCTACTTACTAACTTTTCCAATTATGTCAAACTATTTGCCAGCTGGAACAATGTTAACATAGTTGGGTTGGATAGATTGATGCAATGTGCCACTGCTAATAATATTACCATCATCAATTTTGGAATGGGCAGTCCGGGTGCTGCCACGGTAATGGACTTATTAACCGCCATCAATCCCAAAGCTGTTTTGTTTCTGGGTAAATGTGGCGGTTTGAAAAAAAGAAACAAATTAGGCGACCTGATTCTTCCCATCGCTGCGATTCGGGGAGAAGGAACCAGCAATGACTATTTTCCACCCGAAGTCCCTGCATTGCCTGCCTTTGCTCTACAGAAAGCCATCTCTACCACCATTCGCGAACACGAGTGTGATTATTGGACAGGCGTGTGCTATACCACCAACAGACGTGTATGGGAGCATGACGAAACGTTTAAAGAATATCTTCAAAAAATACGCGCTTACGCTATTGACATGGAAACTGCCACGATTTTTACCGTTGGATTTTACAATAAAATTCCTACTGGTGCCCTCCTATTGGTGAGCGATTCCCCCATGGTGCCAGAAGGTGTGAAAACAGAAGCAAGCGATATCAATGTGACGGCTCAATATGTAGAAAAACACCTCACCATTGGTATAGACTCATTGAAACAACTGATCAATGATGGACAAACCGTTAGGCATTTAAAGTTCTAAGTTTCGCATATTTGTGTTCATATGCAGCCAACGGCCAATGCTCACAAAGCTTCGTTTGAAAAAACCAAAGATTACTCCCTTGCGTTGGCGTGGATGGTAACTGGCAGTTACGCAGTGTATTTATTTTTCAGTGAAAACACAGTAGCCAACCTTGGCAAGGAGGATCATTTTTTTGAATGGCTCACCGCTATTTGTCTTTTCATTGCATCTCTCCTATTCTTTCAAATATTTCTGACAAACAAAAACACCTTCTGTCTTTTACTGTCCCTGTTGTTGTTTGTAGGCGCCGGCGAAGAAATCAGTTGGGGACAACGCATTCTTGGTTTTCAAACACCCCCGTCTATAAAAGCCATGAATGTGCAAAACGAATTCAACCTGCACAACTTGAGTGTTTTCAATACTGAGAATTTCGATAAGACCCGAAAAAAAGGATGGACTCGTTTGCTCGAAATCAATTTCTTATTTAGGGTATTTTGCATGATCTATGGGATTGTGCTGCCCCTGCTTGCTTTGCTCAGCCATCCAATAAAGAAGATGATAGCAAAATATGAAATTCCTTTGCCTCCTCTATCAATAGGATTGTTTTTCGGCATCAGCTGGCTGCAATATTATTTGTTGATGACCCTACTTCCTCCAGGAAGAATGGAAGAGTATTATTATACTGCAGGTGAGATTTTTGAATGCACATGCTCCTATGTTCTGCTAGCGTCTAGTTTGTATTGTTTTTTTTCTTTACAAAGAACAAACAGCCGGTTAAAAGAGAAATCATATATTTAATTGCTGAATTGCCTGCTGCGAGATTTTTTAAAGCATGTTGCCACTACTGCAAATACAAAATCTTTCCATCGAATGCCAACAAGCAAACGGTGCCACCTCCTTGGTACAAAATATTTCAATAGATATTTGGCCGGGAAAAACCACTGCGCTCGTGGGTGAAAGCGGTTCCGGAAAGTCAATCACTGCATTGTCCATCCTTCGATTGCTTCCCAAGAATATGCAAATCAACGGTGAGATTATTTTTACAGAAAAAGAATCTTTTTCCTTGCAAACAGCTTCTGCGGCTCAAATGAATTCGATTCGTGGGAAAAAAATTGGCATGATTTTTCAAGAGCCAATGAGCGCCCTCAATCCTCTATTCACCTGCGGAACACAAATCATGGATGTGTTGCTACAACACCAATCACTCACCCGAAAAGAAGCAAAGGAATACACATTGAAGCTCCTGAATGAGGTAGAAATATCCGAACCAGAAAGTGTTTTTTTTAAATACCCACACCAGATCAGTGGAGGGCAGAAACAAAGGGTTATGATTGCCATGGCTATTTCCTGCAATCCTTCTTTGTTGATTGCAGACGAACCCACCACTGCATTGGATGTGCTGGTGCAGCAAAGCATCCTGCAATTGCTTGCCAAATTGCAAGTCCAATATAGAATGGCGATATTATTAATTACCCACGACCTGGGTGTGGTTGCAGAAATGGCCGATGAAATGTATGTTCTCCAAAAAGGCAGCTTGGTGGAAAAGGGTAACAGCGTGGATATTCTGAAGCATCCCGTCAGCGATTATACAAAATCGTTGTTTCAGCATCGACAAAGATTACAACATCCAAAGCCAGCAATCACCATTGCTCCCGGCATACCTGTTTTATCGGTTCAAAAATTGAGTGTCTCACTAAAGATGAAAAGGAATCTATTCAAGCCTGCACCTCCCCTTAAACACTTGCTGACCAATATCGATTTGGAATTGCTACCCAAAGAGACAGTGGGCATTGTGGGTGAAAGCGGCAGCGGTAAAACCACTTTGGGAAAAACCTTGGTTCAATTGATTGAACCTCAATCGGGAGAAATTTTTCTTGATGGAAAGGCAATAGGAATTCAGAACAAAAAATTAGCCACTGCCGACAAAAAGAAAATCCAGATGGTATTTCAAGATCCATTTGGATCCCTCAATCCAAAATTGACCATCGTAGAGACACTGACAGAGCCGATGAAAGTGCATCGAATCGGAAAAAACAAACAGGAACGAATTCAAAAAGCGATTGAATTGTTGGGACAAATAGGCTTGGAAAAAAGTCACTTGCATCGTTACCCTCATCAATTCAGTGGCGGACAAAGGCAGCGAATTTGTATTGCCCGAGCATTGGCACTAGAACCTTCCATCATTGTATTTGATGAAAGTGTTTCTGCATTGGATAGCAAAGCTCAAATGCAAGTGCTGGACCTGATCCATTCTCTGAAATCCTCGCATGGATTTGCTGCTGTTTTTATTTCGCATGACTTATCGATTGTTCATTATATCAGCGATCGAATATTGGTGATGAAAGAAGGTCAAATTGTGGAACAAGGCACTGCCCATGAATTGTTTATAAGCCCCAAACACCCCTACACAAAAGCCCTCGTAGAAGCCATTCCGGGAAAAGACCTTTTTGCAACCGCTCAAGACCTCCCATAGTAAGTGAGTGTGTCGGCATTCATTTTATTTCGACTGAATTCGCAATAATTCTGTAAATTTGTGCTCGTTTTATTCAAATCATGCCGTAACATGATAAGCGCCTATCCCCTGGGAAAGGCTACTGATTCCCCTAATGGGTGTTGGTTTTATGGCATGTGTGACAACGATCACTACGAACAACAAACTTAAAACCACTTCGCAACATGAAATTATCCCAATTCCGATTTGATCTCCCGCTGAATTTAATTGCACAGCATCCCACCAAGAAAAGAGAAGAAAGCCGTCTCATGGTGATTGATAGACGCACTGGAAATATTGAAAACAGAAATTTCCATGACATCATGGAATATTTTGATGACAAAGATGTGTTTGTGGTCAACAACACAAAAGTTTTTCCTGCTAGAATGTATGGACGCAAAGAAAAAACAGGCGCCAAGATTGAGGTATTCTTGCTGAGAGAATTGAACAAGGCGAATCGATTATGGGATGTGATTGTTGATCCTGCAAGGAAAATTCGTGTAGGCAATAAATTGTATTTTGGTGAAAACGATGAATTGGTAGCAGAAGTCATTGACAATACAACTAGCCGTGGTCGGACCATTCGTTTTTTATGGGAAGGGACAGAAGAGGGGTTCCGTCAAATGCTTGAATTCATGGGCGAAACACCGCTTCCAAAATACATCAAACGCAAACCAGAAGAAGAAGACAAAGAAAGATACCAAACGGTATATGCAAAACATGAAGGAGCTGTAGCCGCCCCTACTGCAGGTTTGCACTTTAGCAAAGAACTGATCAAACGACTGGAAATACAGGGAATTCGTTTCGCCGAAGTAACCTTGCATACTGGGTTGGGTACTTTTCGACCTATTGAAGTAGAAGATTTGAGCAAACACAAAATGGATGCAGAATACTACAAGATTGAAGAAACAGCTTGCGCCATTGTAAACAAGGCGAAAGAAAATAATCACAGAATTTGTTCCATTGGCACCACTACCATGAGGGCGATGGAGTCTTCTTATACAGCACAGAAATTACTCAAGCCATCCGAAGGCTGGACCAATCATTTTATTCATCCTCCTTATAATTTCAATATTGCTGATGCACTGGTGACGAATTTTCATTTACCTAAAACCAGTTTGATGATCATG
>CANGBQ010000017.1 GCA_947451985.1 Chitinophagaceae bacterium
AATACATAGACTTTGCTGCCAAGAACGGCATCGATGGTGTCTTGGTGGAAGGCTGGAATACCGGATGGGAAGATTGGTTCGGACAATGGAAAGAAGACGTGTTTGATTTTGTTACGCCTTATCCGGATTTCAATGTGGCTGAATTATCCGCCTATGCTAAAGCCAAAGGTGTTCAGTTGATCATGCACCACGAAACCTCTGCTTCCGTGACCAACTATGAAAGGCAGATGGATACTGCCTATCGGTTTATGAAACAGTACGGATACAATGCAGTAAAAACAGGATACGTAGGTCATATCATTCCAAGAGGAGAACACCACGATGGCCAGTGGATGGTTAAACACTATGAAAGAGTTGCCCAGAAAACGGGGTCCTATCATATTATGGTGGATATGCACGAGCCAGTAAGACCTACGGGTTTGCACAGAACCTATCCCAATTTTCTGGCCTGCGAAGCAGCCAGGGGAAATGAATTCAATGCTTGGAGCAGTGGCAATGCGCCCGATCATGAAACCATTTTGCCTTTTACCCGATTGATGGGCGGCCCTATGGATTATACGCCGGGTATATTCAAAATCAAAATGAATTATTACGATTCAGCCAAAAAAGAACAAGTGCATACCACACTTACCAAACAATTGGCGCTTTACATTACGATGTACAGTCCGCTTCAGATGGCGGCTGATCTTCCAGAAAATTATGAAGCCCACCCAGATGCGTTTCAGTTCATTAAGGATGTTGCCGTAGACTGGGATGATACCAAGGTGTTGGATGCAGAACCAGGAGATTACATCATTGAAGCCCGTAAAGCCAAAGGAAAAGACAATTGGTTTTTGGGTGCCATCACCGATGAAAATGCAAGAAAAGCAAAAGTTGCCTTGTCGTTTTTGGATCAAGATAAAAAATATGTAGCTACTATATACAGAGACGCTAAACAGGCAGACTGGAAAAAAAATCCTGAAGCATATGTTATTGAGCGTTGTATAGTAGATGCCCATACCAGCCTTAAATTGTCACTGGCTCCAGGTGGTGGAACTGCCGTAAGCTTTATGCCTGCCAATGCTGCTGACATTAAAAATATTCGGAAATACTAGACGGGGTAACTGAATAAAACATTATTCCAAAATGGGGCGCAACCATTGATTGGCCTCATCGATGGACATGTTTTTTCTGTTGGCATAATCTTCCAATTGATCTTTTTCAATTTTGCCTATTCCAAAATATTTGCTTTCAGGATGTGCAAAATACCAGCCACATACAGATGATGCGGGGTACATTGCAAGCGATTCGGTGAGCTGAATACCAGTGGCCGATTCGCTGCCGAGTAAATTGAACAATTTAATTTTTTCGGTGTGATCAGGACAAGCCGGATAGCCGGGTGCAGGCCGAATACCTCTATATGATTCATTGATTAAATCTTCCTTGCTCAAAGATTCCTCTTTAGCATATCCCCAGTATTCTTTTCTGGTTTGTTGATGCATACATTCAGCAAAGGCTTCAGCCAATCGATCGGCGAGTGCTTGCAACATGATCTTATTGTAATCATCCAGGTTTTGTTCCAATCGTTTGATGTGTGGTTCAATGCCTTCAATAGTAACCGAAAACGCGCCGATATAATCTTTTTGTGTAGGATGAATAAAATCAGCCAAAGACAAATTGGGTTGACCGGCTGCCTTTTTGTTTTGTTGTCTTAAAAACTCCAATCTTACCCGCTGATTGATTGTTTGCACTTGAAGCGTGTCCGGGGCTGTCTTTTCAACTTCCCAGAATCCAATAGCGGCTTTGGCATTCAGCCATTTTTCTTCTATGATTTGTTTTAAAAGTTGTTGGGCGTCTTCGTATAATTTACTGGCTTCTTTTCCGACAATTGAATCGGTTAAGATTGCCGGAAATTTTCCATGCATTTCCCAAGCAATGAAAAAAGGCTGCCAGTCAATGTAAGCTGCTATTTCTTCCAGTGGATAATCATTGAATGTTTTGGTTCCTATGAAAGTAGGTTGGATAGGCATATATTCAGACCAAGCAATACCCATCGGATTTTTTTGTGCCTCTGAAAAAGGGATCCATTGTTTTACTGATTTTTTATTTCCAAAATCAGCTTGCAATTGCTGGTATTCGGCTTTGATCTCTTCTATGAACGGCTTATTGGCCTCTTTGTTGAGCAAGGTGCCGGCAACGGTTACACTGCGTGATGCGTCCAATACATGCACCACTCCTTGATTGTATTCAGGTGCAATTTTTACAGCGGTATGCATTCGGCTAGTAGTAGCGCCACCAATCAATAATGGAATTTGCATATTTAGCCTAGTCATTTCCTTGGCGATGTGAACCATTTCATCCAAAGAAGGGGTAATCAATCCACTCAACCCAATGATGTCTACCTGTTGTTTTTGTGCTTCCGAAATGATTTTATCTGCAGGTACCATCACACCCAAATCAATAATATCATATCCATTACAGCCCAGCACAACACCTACAATATTTTTTCCGATGTCGTGCACGTCGCCTTTGACGGTGGCTAATAAAATTTTAGCAGGTCCTTTGTTTTCTTGTGGGTTCAATTGATTGGCCGACTGCTTGCTTCTGTCAGCTTTCTCTTGTTCAATATAAGGCGTGAGAACGGCTACTGCTTTTTTCATTACCCGGGCACTTTTAACCACTTGTGGCAAAAACATTTTTCCCGCACCAAACAAGTCTCCCACGATGTTCATTCCATCCATTAAAGGTCCTTCGATGACGTCTAATGGCGCAGGATACTGAATTCTTGCTTCTTCTGTATCCGCATCAATGTATTCGGTAATGCCATGTATCAAAGCGTGCGCAATTCTTTTTTGGACGGTTTCTTTTCTCCAAGACTCATCTTTCACCACTTCCTTGCCTTTCGCTTTGACTGTTTCAGCAAATTGAATCAACTTTTCTGTGGCGCCATTGTCTTCGTTGTTTCTGTTCAAAATCACATCTTCGGACAACAGTTGTAAAGTGGGCTCAATATCATCGTAGATCACCAATTGTCCTGCATTGACAATGCCCATGTCCATGCCTGCCCGAATGGCATGAAATAAAAACACACTGTGGATGGCTTCTCTAACATGGTCATTGCCCCTGAATGAAAAAGACACATTGCTCACGCCACCACTTATTTTTACCAACGGCATGCGTTTTTTGATTTCGCGGGCAGCTTCTATGAAATCAACTGCGTAATTGTTGTGTTCTTCTATTCCTGTAGCAATGGCAAAAATATTTGGATCAAATATGATGTCTTGTGGAGCGTAACCCACTGTTTCGGTTAATATCTGATAGGCCCTGTGGCAAATAGCGACTTTTCTATCCTTTGTATCTGCTTGTCCTATTTCATCAAAAGCCATCACAATCACAGCTGCGCCATATCTTTTACAAGTGTGTGCTTGTTTGATGAATGCCGCTTCTCCCTCTTTCAGTGAAATAGAATTGACGATACATTTTCCCTGTACACATTTTAAGCCAGCTTCAATAATTTCAAATTTGCTACTGTCAAGCATCACAGGAATCTTGGCAATATCTGGCTCTGCCTGTAATAAATTCAAAAAGGTAGTCATGGCCATCACTCCATCCAACAAGGCGTCATCCATATTGATGTCCAAGATTTGTGCACCATTTTCAACTTGTTGTCTGGCCACGCTGAGTGCTTCTTCATACAAACCTTCTCTGATGAGCCTTGCAAATTTCTTGCTGCCAGTTACATTGGTGCGCTCGCCTACATTCACAAAGTTGGTTTCGGGACGCACAATGAGTGGTTCCAGTCCGCTCAATCTTAAATATGGATGAATGATTGCCATTTCTTCTGTTGATTTACTCCGCTGCGATGGTGGGTAATGATCTTGGTTTGAATTTTTTTACTTCTTCTGCAATGTGTCGAATGTGATCGGGGGTGGTACCGCAACAGCCGCCCACAATATTGACAAAGCCTTCTTTCGCCCATTCCTCAATGATGTGGGCAGTTTCATGTGGTTGTTCATCATACTCACCAAACGCATTGGGCAAACCAGCGTTGGGATAGGCAGAAGTATAGCAACCGGCAATGGCAGACAATTCTTCAATATGAGGTCGCATTTCTTTGGCACCCAATGCACAATTCAATCCGATGCTCAGTGGTTGGGCATGCATCACAGATACATAAAAAGCCTCCAGGGTTTGACCGCTGAGTGTTCTTCCGCTAGCATCGGTGATGGTGCCGCTGATCATAATAGGCAATGCGGGTTTGCCTGTTTCATGAAAAAAATTCTTGATGGCATAGATGGCGGCTTTCGCATTCAGCGTATCAAAGATGGTTTCAACCAGTAAAATATCTACCCCACCGGTCACGAGTCCGCTAATTTGTTCGGTATAGGCTTCTACTACTTCATCAAAATGCACTGCCCGGTAACCCGGATTATTGACATCGGGCGAAAGGGAAAGTGTTTTGTTCAACGGACCAATTGCACCTGCCACAAAGCGCGGCTTTTCTGGGTTCTGTGTGGTATATGCATCTGCCGCGTGGCGCGCACACTGTGCGGCGGCTACGTTCAGTTCATATGCCAACAATTGCATGTCATAATCTGCTTGCGCGATGGAAGTGCTGCTGAAAGTGTTGGTTTCAATGATGTCTGCCCCTGCTTCTAAGTATTGTTCGTGTATAGCGGTGATCAAGGCTGGCTGCGTAATGCTCAATAGGTCGTTGTTGCCTTTCACATCTTTGTGCCAATCGGCAAAGCGTTCTCCTCTGTAGTCTTTCTCTTCGAGCTTCTGTCGCTGAATCATGGTGCCCATCGCACCATCAATGATCAGGATTCTTTCTTGTAAAATATTTTCAATACTACTCATGTTATGCCTGTCTGTTTTCTTTCGATTGCTGACAATAACGCATCAGCAATCATTCTTTCAATGAAGCTTTCCATAAAATTGACTTAAATAAACGAGGCGGATAACCTGTGGAGGTAGGTGGAATGGCCGTTCGTTTATTAGTTCAATAGAAGGAAAGGCATTGCAGTTGAACAATAAACAAATCCGCTGCAATACTGACAGCAAAGCTATAACAAGAATAGGAGAACTCAAAATGATATTAACCGATCGTAGAAATATAATGTTCAATCGGAATGCGGTTGCTGATGCTTTTGGCCAATGTCATTTCATCGGCGTATTCCAATTCGCCTCCGAAAGCAATGCCTCGGGCAATGGTGGTGATGGTCACGGGAAGGTCTTTTAATTTACGACCGATATAATATACAGTCGTGTCTCCCTGAATGGTAGGGTTGAGGGCGAAAATAATTTCTCGTGTTTTTTCATCGGTCACTCTTTTGATCAAGCCTTCAATGTTGAGTTGTTCCGGACCGATTCCATCCAGGGGAGAAATAATGCCTCCCAATACATGATAGGTTCCATTGAATTGCTGGGTGCTTTCGATGGCAATGACATCTCGAATGGTCTCTACTACACAAATCAGTTCTTTTTTGCGCAAGGGATTGCTGCAGATATTACAAACTTCCTTATCGGAAATGTTGTTGCATTGTTTGCAAAACTTAATCTCTTTCCTCATGGTGTGAATCGTTTCGCTGAAATGCTCTACTGCTTTGGTATCCTGTTGAATCAAATGCAACACCAGTCGCAATGCAGTTTTTCGTCCTATTCCAGGGAGCTTGGCAAATTCATTCACCGCATTTTCCAGTAAAGAAGAAGAGAAAACCATGAGGTAAAGTTAATGCATATTATGAAGCATCCCTGCCTTGTTTACCATTCGATGTTTTGTTCATTGTCCCAATTGGCTTTTACAGCAAGCTTTTGGGGCAGCAACAACACTTTTTCGGGTTGTCGCTTTTGGCTATAGTCGCCCGGGGTCCAACTGCCATCGTTATTGGCATCCAATAAAATGCGCAGGGTATATTCGCCTGGCGGGAAAAGCTTATTGCTCCATTGAGAGGCTGTCAAAGGATAGGCATATTTCACCACTTCATCCGAAACAAATTGCAGGATCGGCTTTTTGGTCAAATCTATGTTGGTAAAACGCAATAAAACATTGCCGTACTCTTCGTTGCTTTTAGTGACAAAACGAATGGTGTCTGCTTTTACAAACACATTGCCATTTTCGTCTGCAGCGGCATCTTGGTCAACCCATAATATGTACGGAGTTTCTGGAGGCCAAGCCAACGCAATGGAGATATTTTGCTGAAGACTGTCCAAAGCAATACGTGCGTTGGGTACTTCATGAAAACTGGTATCAGTGAGTCGGAAGCCTTTGGGATTCCAGGTTTTTATTTTGCTATTGCACGCTAGGACAAGCGGCTCCAGCAAATCCTTTTTAGATCCGGACAAATTGGTGGTGTATCGAAACTTTTTCTCCTTTTTTTCTTTTTCAGTGGGTTTGGGTGTTTTTATTTCCTGCGTGATTTTTTCGGTAGCGAATGCATACAAAGTCACGGATGGATTGTCGGAGGTACGAACCGGCGCATCGTGGAAGGCAAACATTTCTGTCTTGACATTGTATGTTTTACTGCCATCGCCATCTTTTAGCGCATACAGCCGAACCGTTGCTGCAGGTAAGTGATTGAATTCAAATATTCCTTCTTTATTCAACCGAGCAATATAATCGGGCTTTCGGGTTTGTACAGAACTATCCACTGCATTGATGTATAGTAGTACCAGCAGCGTGCTGTCTGCTTTGCCCGTTTCGGCCAATTGAACTTTTCCGCTGATGGTTAAAGAATCGATGGTGTTGCCGGTTGAAAAAGTGTAGGAAAGATTTTTATATACATTGCCCTCATTGATGTCTTTGACTGCGTTACCCAATTGAATGGTGTAGGTTGTATTAGGAAGCAGGCTGTCTTTTAAGGAAATGGAAACAGTACGAAGATTGCTTTTCACCACAGGCAAATTGTTTTGCAGGGGCGAAATGAGCAAATTGTTTTGCAGGTCCTGCAACTCGATGTATTCATCAAATGTCAGGGTGATTTTATTTCCGGTAAAACCCAGCTGATACAATGCCGGATTGCTTTTAATCAATACGGGCGCCAAAGTATCTTTGGCACCACCGGTGGGAGCTCCAATCTGCGCACAACCTCCTATGAATAACACTGCCAGCTGAACCAGCAGCCAGGTACATACTATTCCCCATCCATTTTTTTTCATTCGATCTGATTTGTGCGGGTGAACCATTAATCTTCGTTGGCCTCTTCCTCATGCAATGCAATAGCCAGCTGATTGTTTTTTACAAAATTACACCAATGACAATCGTCTTTGCCACATCCTGTATAAAATTCTCTGTTTTGAATTTTTTCCCAGGTATTAGTAATTTGAGCGGTCACAGTGGCAATGTCTTGCGGAGTAATAACAAGTTTTCTTTTGATGTACTTTTTCTTGCCATCCGGTTCAATAAAGTCAAACTCTGTACTGTTGGCAATCCAGTCTTTGCCCGGCTTATTGTCTACTAAAATTTTATAGAATACGGCTTGCCTCCAGTAATCGCCGCCATTTGGATCTTTTTCTGAGGGACCTTCCACTTTTTTCAATCCTTTGTCAGGATCACCCGATTTATAATCCACCACATTGACCGATTTTCCGTCAAATTCTAATTTGTCCAGCTTGCCCTTCAAGGGAACGCCGTTCACCACCACATTTTTAATGTTGTGTTCAATCACCACAATTTTATTGAATGAAGCGGTGTGCGTGTCATAGTATTTACTCAACACTTCCTCTCCATATTCCATTCTTCTTTTATATTGCTCAGCAGAAAAACTTTCTCGGTGACGATTCATGTACCATTGAAAATATTCTATAAAAGCTTGTTTGGGTGGAAATTCTTTTTGTTGATGGTCGAGCATGCCATTGAACAGCTGTTCCAGTGCGTGGTGTACAGCCGAACCAAACTCGGTGGATTCGTTTTTGGCAGAAGGAATTCGAATAAAATTATTGTAATAAAAACCCAACGGACATTTTAAATAACTGTTCAGGGCAGTTACGTTCATGACAAATTTTTCCAGGATGGGCGAGACAATGTCTTCTTCTATTTTTTCAATTTCGGGCGCTTGTTTTCCGCCAAATTGTAGTTGCGCAAATTCGGCCAGCACTTCATCCGACACGATTGCTTTCTCGATGGGCAGCGGACAAGTTTCCTGTATTTCAGCAATGAATTTGGAGGCCTCCATTGCTTTCCCTGCATTGTTGAAACGACTATACGAGATAAACAAATGCTTTTCTGCTCGGGTCAGTGCCACATAAAAAAGTCGCCTTAGTTCCTGCGGGTCTTTTGTATCCTGCGCTTGGGTAAATACGTTGGGTGGAATCCTGTATCCTTTGTTCCCTCCTTTTTTTCCCTCCCACCATTCCGCATTGGCACCCACCAAAAACACATATTCAAATTCAAGCCCTTTGGAACCATGAGCGGTCATGATGTTCACTCCTTTTTCACTTCCATTTGTTTGCACAATCGGTAAGCTGATGTCTTCTTTTTCCATCAACTCCATCAATTGTACCAGCTGTTGCAGATTCATGGAAGGATTGCGATGGGTTTCTTCTTTTACAAAATCGAACAAAGCAGTCAGCACCTGCAATTGCCAATGCTGGTCTTTGCTGCCCATAATGGTATTGATTACTCCGGCTTCTCGAATGATCTGCTCAAATAAAAATTGAAGGGTTACATTCGGCACATTTCCGATCAGACGTTCAATAACATTCGATGCATGAACCAGACCTGCATTCAGTGGTTTGGCAAACAGATCGGCTGCAGGCGAATTGATTTTTTCTTGTAACAGTGCTCGGATAGATGTTTTATTGCCTTTTATTTTTCTTTCAGCCACTTCCAGTGTAAGCGTGGCAATCTCAATGGGTGGAATCCCGAACCAATCAAAGTGAAGTATTTCAAACAACATGGCATCGCCGCTGTAGGGAATGTAATGTTCAGATGCCAGGTATTTTAATAATTGTACTACTTTGTTGGCCAATGGCAATTCAAGTGCATTCAAATGGCGTTTACTGTACACCGGTATATTGAGCAGGTTGCAGTATCGAGTTAATTCCAGACCATATTTATTCTCTCTGTAAATCACGCCTATTTTCCCAGGCTCAATCCCCTCTGCCATCAAGGCATGAATCTGTTTAGTTACTCCCACCATTTCTTGGTGAAGAGAGGCGTATTCCACGACCACAGGTGTATGCGTGAGTGATTGAATGGAAGGATTGGAAGCTACCAGTTCTTTGCTCAGTCCTTCTATTTGATGGATCAGTCGTTCTGTGTTTCTGTTGATCAATGCTTTAGAAGAATCCAAGATGGGTTGGGTGGATCGGTAATTGTTGGTAAGGACAATTTTATATATGTCTTCCTGGAAGCGTTTTGCAAACTGAAGCATATTTTCCACATTGGCCCCTTGAAAACGAAAAATACTTTGATCATCATCCCCCACCACAAATACATTTGGCTTTTCCCAATAACCAATCAAAAGTTCTACCAATTTATTTTGTGTACCGCTGGTGTCCTGGTATTCATCTACCAGGATGTATTGAAATCTTTCCTGGTAATTCGCCAATAGATTGCTGTTTTCTTCAAATGCCTTGATGACCCAATTGATCATGTCATGAAAATCATACCGATTCTTTTTGCGCATCAGTTGTGTGAATCGAACAAATTCATTCACGCCCGCACGGGTCTTTTCCAGTTTCTCCAACTCTTCGTAATACTTCGGTTTCAGGTCTCCTTTTGCATAACAACCTGCCTTGCTTTTTTGATAAATAAAATCTTTGTTTTCCGGCAGGGTTTTTATATAGTCTTCAATGCGCTCCAATAAAAATTCGGTCGTCCAGCCTTCTCTTTTCATGGTATCAAACAACAGAGAAAGGTTGTTGATTTCGTAGTATACGTCTCCTCGATATCTTTTAAGCACATGATTTTTGGGAAGCGTGTCAATCAACTCTTTAAACAATTCTATTTTTTCCAATTCTGAAATCGGATCCAGCGATTTTTTTTCAAACTGCGATACATTTTCCTGGATGACATCGTTGCAGAATGCATGAAAGGTGTAAATGTTTACTTTATATGCATCGGGTCCGATGAATTGCAGCAATCTTTTTCGCATGGCCACGACACCTGCATCGGTGTAAGTTAGACAAAGTATATTGTCTGGAGCGGTGTCCGTTTCCAGTAATATTCTTCCAATTCTGCAGGCAAGAATTTGTGTTTTACCAGTCCCGGGTCCAGCGATCACCATTACGGGTCCCTCAATCGTATCTACAGCTTTTTGTTGTGCTTCATTCAAATTTTGGTAGGCCAGCTCAAAAGTTTCTAGTAAAGTTTTGCTGTAATGGGACATGTGGTAAAGTTACTTTTTTTAGCCGAAAAGAAGGGCGAGGATGACATCGCTCTCTTTTCAGTAATTCACTTACAACAAAATGAAGGTTTGCTTGTTGATACAGTATGAGCAAAGCATACTCCCTTAAAACGGTTCAGCATCTACCCATTGACATCAAACAGGCCTGGGAATTTTTTAGCAATCCGGCCAACCTGCAACAGATTACACCTAGTCAGTTGGGCTTTTCTATCATTTCATCTCATCATGGAGTAAAAATGTATGCCGGGCAAATCATTGAATACAAAGTGAAGCCCGTTCTGGGAATTCCCTTGTACTGGATGACGGAAATTACACATGTAGAGGATAGGAAATATTTTATTGATGAGCAGCGCTTCGGTCCTTATGCATTATGGCACCACCAGCACCATTTCAAAGAAGTGGAAAATGGTGTAGAAATGACAGATATTGTACACTACAAACTACCCCTGGGTATTTTGGGCAGAATCGCGCACGAGTTGTTTGTAAAAAAACAGCTCAAAGAAATCTTTGATTACAGATACAAAGTGGTGGCAGAAAAGTGGAAGTAGGAGATGGTAGCTTACGTAGGTTTGGTAGGTTTTGTAGGTTTAGTAAGTTAGGTAAAACACTATCTCGCTTTAACCTTAAACCTTAAACGTTGAAGATTACCTCTATCCTGGCATTCGGGTGATATACTTTTCTATTTGCTTGATCTGGTCTACAATTTGTGGTGTAGTGGGTTTGAATCCTTTTGCCTTTCTGAAATATTCCTTCGCTGCTCTAAATTCTCTCTTGTTCATCATGATGGAACACAATTGCAAATAAGCGGCCGCATTGTTTTCGTTATCGGGCAACCCGGCGCGAATCGCTTGTCGGATGTATGATTCAGCTTCTTTTACATTTCCTTTTTGCATGCTCAACATACCCAGTTGTAATTTATTGGGACCCTCTGCTTGTTTGGTAAGGGTACCCCCGCCCAAAGACAATCCTTTTTTCATCAATTTTTCTGCGCCTTCAAAATCTTGGTTCACCATTGCCAAGTTTCCTTGAATGGTATAATATACCGAACGTACAGGCTTGATCAACAGGCCGGGCACTTTGATAGAGTCAACAATTTTTTTGGCCGCCACCATATCGCCTTCTTCCATGGCTGTTTGAATTAGGCGCATCGGTCCCAATAAAAAATGTCCCAAAATGCTGATCACCGCAATCAGGTACAATATAAAAGAAGGCCAAAAACTCGTTTCCATGTTCACATAGATGGCCAATGCCAGCAATACGAGACCTATCCAAAGGCGGAATTTGATATATATGTTTAACCACTTCATAGTCAATAATTAGGTTGCAAAGATAATCCTTGTTTTTATGTTTTTAACCTGCCCATCAAATCTTATTATTTGTTAATTAATTAAATACAATCTCACTATACATATAAATAAATATTACTTTATTGGTGTCGGCAGTAATTTTTGGGTAAAGCATTCGGCTATCCAAGGCTCCCAGCGAGGGCAACTCCATAAAAAACAGTAATTTCAATACAATATTTTTTCGTTTTGCCCGTATAATCAATATCCTCCTTTATTCATTTTTATTCAATCCTTGAATCATGAAAAAATTATACTCCATTCTTGTTGTTGGGTTGCTTGTCTGTTCTCAAGCTTTTGCTCAACCCGGAACCTTTTGCAATCCACAGTTTACGGTGGTGCCCAATGCCAATACCGTTCAGTGCAATCCGGCTATGCTCGACTCCTTGACTACCCACCTGTGGAATTTTGGGGATGGAGGAACGAGTACACTAAAATCCCCTTCGCATACATACAATAATTGCAGTACGTACACCATTCGTCACTATATAGAAACCCGCAATCTCAATGGAGTCATTGTGTGTAAAGACAGCGCGTTGGTTGCGGTGACGCTTACTTGCAATACGACCTGCAATGTTCAAGCAGCTTTTACCAGCGCCATGGTGAACAATCAGTTGAATGTATATCAATTCACCAATACATCTACAGCGCCGCCTGCACCCACACCGGTTTACAGCATTTGGAATTTTGGAGATGGATCGCCTGCGGTATCCGGATCTGGATTGACCAATCCTTCTCATACCTATACTGCTTCAGGCTTGTACAATGTCTGTTTAAAAGTGATTACCGGCCAAACGTCTTCTGGTTTGAATTGTGTGGACAGCATCTGTCATCAAATTCAAGTGCAGGTTCCCAATCCAACACCTTGCACGCTTGCTCCTAGTTTTAGCATTCAGTCTACCCCCAATCAACCGAATGTGTTTGTTTTCACCAATACTACTTCTACCACTGTCGCCAATCCATCCATCAGCTGGAGTTTTGGAGATAGCACTACGGCCATCGGCAACAATGTTACCCATACCTATACTACCTCTGGAACGTATTGGGTATGCATGCGCATCACCATTAGCAATACCTGCACTAAAGATACCTGCATTGCTATAACGGCTACTGTGCCCTCGCCACCCCCAACGCCCTGCAGCATTGCTCCTTCATTTACTTGGTCTGCCAATCAGCAGCATTCAAATGTGATAACGTTTACGAATACCAGTACACCTACAAATACTGCCGCCTCTGTGAGTTGGAGCTTTGGAGACAGTACTACTGTAACAGGATACAATGTCACTCATACCTATACACATGCAGGCACTTATACTATTTGTATGTATGTTGCTACGAGTAACACCTGCAACGCATATACTTGTCAAACCATTACAGTGACCATGCCGCCCACTACCAATTGTAATCTGACGGCCAATTTCAGCGTACAGAGCAATCCAGCCGGCACCAATCCCTATACAGCTATTTTTACCAATACAACCTCACCTTTATCACCTGCCGATTCGATTACTTGGTATTTTGGCGATAGCACCGTTTCGCATGAGCTGAATCCTATTCATACCTATGCTGCTGCCGGTACGTATAGTGTTTGTTTGGTCGTGCAACAAGCGTCGACAACGCCTGGAACCCAACCTTGCGTTTCTTATGTATGTCAAAATCTAACCATTGCGGGACCTCAAAACTGCAGTACGGTGGCAAGCTTCAGTTGGTATGCGGATAGCACCAATCAACGAAACACCCACTTTGTAAATACCACGCTTTTGCCAAGTGCAGGCGCTTCGGTGATGTGGAGCTTTGGCGATGGAACGTCGTCAAATAGCAACAATCCAGTTCATCAATATGCTTTCGGAGGTACTTATTATGTTTGTTTGCGCGTGCAAACGGCGAATAATTGTGTGGCTTATTTCTGCGACACCATTCGGGTGGGAACGCCTAATACTACAACGATTTCGCAGTGTCAACTCACTACCATTCCCAATCCTGCACACAACCAGGTAAGTGTAAGCGTGTATTTGCCAACTGCCATGCCGATCAATATAGCTATATACAACTCTTTGAATGTTTGCGTCAAGCGTGTCACCCGTGCAGGCGTTGCAGGCAATAATACATTGCCATTGAACATCACCAATCTTTTACCCGGTTATTATACCATTCGGGTGTATTATGGCAACCAATTCTGTTTTGCCCGATTCCAGAAAATATAGATCCTCTTTTATTTGATTACATTTCTAGGCGACCGTTGAAGAACGGTCGCTTTTTTAATCCAACCCTATTGGCAAATCCTTTATTTTTGCTCCCTGTTTTTAACAGCTTGGTCCCGTAGTTCAATGGATAGAATAGAAGTTTCCTAAACTTTAGATCCAAGTTCGATTCTTGGCGGGACTACCAAACAAATCCGCGATACCCGCGGATTTGTCGTTTACATGGTGGAATGACTTCAGTGGTTGGATGAAAGAGAATCCTTACTACCGCATACAAATCATTATAGAAAAAGAACAATGATTTATTGTTTCCGGTATTGTTCTACATAGTCCCCATTTTTCAATATAAGCGAATCTTTGCTGCATGGGATCATCTCATATTGGAGCGTATCTATGCTGCTTTGGCGGTTTCCGATACTTTCTGCTATCAAAAACAATTTTCCGTTGGCCGTCCACCATTTTTTGTACAACAAAGTAGCCATGTTGATAGACTGGGCGGTGCTGTCCGGTTGAAGGGAAAAACCCTGTACCTCCTGTTCATTGATCGGATTGGACTGCACCCAACTACCCACTATAACACTGACGGTTTCCTTCGTCTTACTGTTGGGTATGGCCTCATGGGCTGACTTGGGCGATTGGTTGCAGGCGGTCATTATCCATAAGAAAAAAAGGCCTGCTGATGCTACAAAACGAATCATTTGTTTGAATTTATAGTTTTTATTTATATATAATAAAAGCAAAATCTATTTTTTGAGTGATTCATCAAATGTACATCACACTTGTGTTATACATTAACAATTAATAAAAATATCAATCCGAATTGTATTTCATAATTTATTGATACGTTAAAATCTGCTATAAGCTTTGAAATATAAAAAATTACTTATAGTTTAGCGCCGCATTATCATACGCTTACCCCATATGTTTAAAAAAGAAGTCCCCTTTTATTTAATCATTGTTGTTTTTCTAACCTCCAGTATTGCTACCTATGCGATTGTACATTTGATTGATCAAAAGAAAATCGAGACAATTCGGGAAGCGGTCAATGAAACCCGCTGTGATTTTACCATCAAAAGATTAGGCGGATACGATTACATCAAACCATTGATGTTTGTGGAAACGCCCTGTGAGTCTTCTCAAATGAGTGGCATTAAAATGGCTGTTCAGAATACAATAGACGGATACAAAGCTTCCGGTGTCATTACCTCCGCTTCTGTCTATTTGAGGGACTTCAATTCAGGATATTGGATGAACATCAATGAAAACGAAAAATACAACCCCGGTTCTTTGCTCAAAGTGCCCGAATTGATTGCGTTTATGAAAATGGACGAAAAACATCCTGGTCTATTGAATAAAAAAATTCGCTACGACCATCCTCTTGTTTCTGATAAACACACGAACTTTTTGTCCAAGTCAATTCAATTGGGACACGAGTATACCATTAAGGAGCTGTTGTCATACATGATTACCTATTCAGACAACAATGCTACCTTGCTATTGAATCAACAAATTGATGTCGCGGTGTTCAATAACGTATTTACCGACCTAGGTTTGCCAGTCCCTGATAGCAAAGCCAACCAGTATCCCATAACTGCCAAAGACTATTCTTTGTTTATGAGGGCCTTGTTCAATGGAAGTTATTTAACCATTGAGGATTCTGAATTTTGCACCTCTTTATTAGCTACCTGTAGCTTTCCAGAAGGGATGGAAAGTGGTTTGCCGGCTACAATCAAAATGGCCCATAAATTTGGAGAAGGCGGGTTTGACAAAGCGCCTCAATTCAGCGAATCGGGGATTGTATACATCGACAATAGACCCTATTTATTAACGGTGATGACCAGTGGTGCCAATATGAAACAATTGCCTAAAGTGGTTGGAGACATTGCACACATGGTGTATGAAAACATGTTGCAAACCAATTTTACCAATTCCTAAGTTGGCCGCATTGAATGTATAATCAAAGTAACATCTATAAGGGTATTTTTAAAAATGCATCACTTTGTTTTCTGGCTAGCATTTGTTTTATTGTTGTCTTTGCACAAAATGAAATAGAAATACCGGCGCCTCTTCACCACGAACAAATTGTGCATCACGCAGGCTATACTTTTTCTTATAATGAATCATACGAACAAGCGAACTGGGTAGCCTATGAATTGACAGCACCGGAAACAGTTGCTTTGTTCAAGCGAAACAATCGTTTTTCAATCGATCCGAAGGTGACAACAGGAACAGCCGATCAAACAGACTATGCGCATAGCGGCTATGACAGAGGTCATCTGGCGCCTGCGGCGGACATGGCTTGGTCGGAACAGTCGATGCGCGAGTCATTTTATTATAGCAATATGTCTCCACAGGCTCCTTCATTTAATAGAGGTGTTTGGAAACGATTGGAAGAATTTGTCAGAGCGAAAGCAATTAACCACGAGGCTTTGTATGTTGTAACAGGACCCGTCTTAATGCCTGGTTTACCTTCTATTGGCCCCCATCACGTATCAGTTCCTGCATTTTTTTACAAGGTATTGCTTGATTATACGCACTCTCCTGTCATTGGTATAGGTTTTATTGTTCCCAACAAAGGATCCAATTTACCATTGGAAGGGTATGCAGTGTCTATTGATGAAGTGGAGCAGCTGACCGGTATTGATTTTTTCCCATCCCTACCGGATACAATCGAAGAGGCCGTTGAGCGTCATCTGGATGTAACCCAATGGTTTAATAACGAGTAAGAATAGCCGATATTATAAATTTTTTTTGAATAATACGGTTTGTAAAGTATTCACACTGTAATTGTTAATCTCTTTTTGTGAAGTCAATTTTTTACCGGCTGTGATTTCAAATTTTATATCGTCCTGTATCCATTCATAAGATGAGGTGAGAAATATTTCCGACACTTCAAATTGACAATACATTTTATTGCCTATGAGGTAATTCAAGAGCTCCGTTCCGTCTTGTTCATCTGTGCTATAGATTCCTTTTGCCCTGTCTTTTACTTTTAATACATAATCTTTGGTTAGGGGCATTTTGGAAGATAAATACGTTGTTTTCCATTGCCAAACACTGTCTTTTATAATGGTTCGAATCGTTAATGTTACAGGCAGGGTATCTACAATTGAGTTGGACTTATAAATACGCATGGTTCCGTTCCATTCGCCATCTTTTATTTCAAAGCCCTGTGCCAGCCCTTGTTGAAAGCTCAAAACCATGGCTACGAACATAAATATTTTCATAGGCAAAATGATTGTTTAAAAAGTCGTATTCAATGGTCTAAAGTTACAGAAGCCAGTTTATGAACATTTGTATTTATTTTTCTCAACCAATTCTTTTCTTTTTTGTTTAGGTTAAAAAGAAAATGAAAAATTACGTTATTATAGGGGGATCATCGGGTATAGGCGCGGCCATCACACAGCAATTGTCTGCATCTGCCCATCAGGTATATGCTTCTTATTATACGCACGAACAAACCAACGAGGGGCATATACAATATTTTCACTTGAACGTAATGGACAGCGAGCTTTCTCTCGATTTCTTGCCGGAACAAATTGATGGTTTGGTGTATTGTCCAGGTAGTATTTTACTCAAGCCTTTTCTGAGAATCAGTCCAGCTGATTTTATCCGTGATTATGAATTGCAAGTATTGGGTGCGGTCAAAGTCATCCAACAAATCCTTCCCCGGTTAAAAAAATCTCCGCAAGCATCAATTGTGCTGTTTTCTACCGTAGCGGTGCAAACGGGCTTTACATTTCATTCGGTGGTGGCGAGTTCCAAGGGTGCCATTGAAGGACTCACTCGATCCTTGGCAGCAGAGTTGGCACCTTCCGTTCGTGTCAATTGTATTGCACCTTCCATTACCGATACTCCCCTGGCCGGTAACTTGATCAATACCCCCGAAAAGAAAGAAGTCAATGCCAAGCGTCACCCTCTTCAAAAAATCGGAACACCCAATGACCTGGCTTCGATGGCTTGCTTTCTGCTGAGCGATGCTTCCGGCTGGATTACCGGGCAGGTATTTCCGGTAGATGGAGGCATGTCATCACTCAAAGTATAATCCTTTTTACAATCTGACACCTGTTTTGTTTTAGACACTAAGATGGCGAAATCAAACTTTTTTTACTGTTGATTTTGCCTTTTAATTATAAATTATATATTATTTATATAAATATTGATTAACAATTATTAATACATAATAATATTAATGTATACATTGGTCTTTTCCCTCTAAAAAATTATATTAGGAACCTACATTTTAAAAACGTATTTTTAGCTTGGTTTTTTCTGTTGAATCAATGGTCATTACGGACATTTTTTCACCATGAGAACCCAGATCCATTCCTACAACAAACCTACTGTCAGTAAACATATTTTTTAGCTGCAGCGATTGTTTTATCCATCGCTGATTATTTTATTATTATGAATAAGTTTTTATTCTCCTTTTTTGCCTTTGTTTTTTGTTTGCAACTGCAAGCGTTTGCACAACCTGCCAACGACCAATGCGCGAATGCCGTTGCGCTTACTGTTAGCAGTGGCAGTACTTGTACCACTGCTGTAAATGGTACTACTGTTGGCGCTACTCAATCACTGGCAGGCTGCTCTGGAACGGCTGACGATGATGTGTGGTATAGTTTTGTCGCCACGGCTGCTGCACAAACAGTTACTGTAACGCCCACGGGTCTTCCCAATGCAGTATTTCAGGTATTCAGTGGCACTTGTGCTGGCTTGACTTCCCTTGCTTGTGTGAATGCAACTACGGGTACGGCAGTAGAAACTTCCACCATCGGTGGCTTGACAGTAGGAACAACCTACTATATCAGGGTCTATTCCAATTCTGGAAATACGGCTAATACCGGCACTTTCAATATTTGTGTAACAGCGCCGCCTCCAGGGCCTTCAAATGATTTTTGTAGCACCGCTACGCCCATTACTTGTGGAACCACCAATTTACCAGGAACGACGGTTGGAACAACAGCTGAAACAGCACCACAAGGTGTTTCATCGCCCTATGGTGTGTGGTATTCTTTTGTGGGAGATGGTCAAAGTGTCACACTTACTTCTGTGGCTGGCGGTACTTTTGATCAAGAATTACTAATAATGTCTGCTGCAGCTTGTGGCGGTCCTTATACTACCATTGGTGATCAGGATGCAGGTTTTAGTGGCGGCACAGAAACTTTTACTTTTACATCGGTTGTTGGTGTGCATTACTATGTGTATATAGCTTACTGGAGTACGACAGGCACTTCGACCGATGTCGGCACATTTACCATGAGTATGAGCTGTGCGCCACCTCCCCCTCCACCCCCCAGCTGTTTGCAAAATGCGCCTGCCGGAAATTCTTGTGCAACATCTACCTTGATTTGTAATTTTAACGGCTATTGTGGAAATACCTCTTCCACGTATGCGCCTCCTCACGTATGGACACAACTTACGAATACTTTTACCAACTGTTTGGGAGGTTCAATTGAAAACAACTCTTTTCTTTCATTCGTAGCAGCTGCCACTACTGTTTCTTTTAACGTTTGGGTGTTGAATAGCCAAAACGGCGATGGTATTCAGATGATGTTTTTCTCCACCACTGCTTGTGGATCCGGCGCGGTTACCTGTTATGGCGGCTTGAACCCACTTGCTCCGGGAGGTCCTACGGTGGTAACAGCTACTGGCTTGACACCTGGTAACACCTACTACTTAATGGTGGATGGTTTTGCAGGAGACGTCTGTGATTATGTGGTGGATGCGATTGGTGGATTGGCGGGTATTACCATCAATCCAGCTGCTCCCACCATTTGTGCGGGCAGTAGCGTAAACCTTACTGCGACGGGCGGTTCCGGGGGATACACTTGGACGCCTGCCACCGGATTGAGTTCAACTACTACCGCTACTGTAACGGCTTCGCCTGCCAGCACTACCACCTATTCGGTGAGTTCAACAGGGCCAGGTTCTTGTGCAGTGCTTACACAGCAGATAACCGTTACCGTTAAGCCGTTACCGGTTGCTACCGCTACGCCTGCCTCACAAACCATTTGTTCAGGCACGGCAACTTCTATTGCATTGTCCAGCACGATTGTCGGAACCACCTATGCATGGACAGTTGTCCAAACAGGCGTCTCAGGTGCTAGCAATGGATCGGGCACATCAATTGCACAAACACTTACCACCACTGGTGCGGTGCCAGGCACGGTTACTTACACCATCACGCCAACCGCTGCCGGATGTCCAGGCACACCCATCACAGTAACCATCACAGTCAATCCGGCATCTACTTTAACACTTAGTTCTGCCGCTGGCACCAACGCTCAAACCGTTTGTGTGAATACAGCGCTTACCAATATTACTTACACTGTCGGCGGCGCTACAGGCGCTACTATATCAGGCTTACCTGCCGGAGTTACCGGTAGTTATGCAGCAGGCGTTGTTACCATCAGCGGTACACCTACTGCTGTCGGCGGTCCTTTTACTTATACGGTGACCACCACCGGAGGCTGTGCACCTGATGCTACTTTAACGGGGACCATCACGGTTTCCACGACTCCTACCATCACACTTACCTCTGCAGCAGCCACCACGACACAGACCCTGTGTATGAATACCGTTCTTACCAATATCACCTATTCAGTAGGAGGGGGTGCAACCGGTGCTTCGGTAACCGGTTTGCCTGCGGGCGTAACGGGTGCTTATGCGGGCGGCGTGTTCACGATTAGTGGCACACCGACTGCGTCTGGTCCTTTCAGTTATACAGTAACAACGACAGGTGGCTGTTCACCTGCTGCTAGCTTGAGTGGCACGATTACAGTGACACCATTGCCAACGATTGCCTTGACGTCTGCTGCAGGCACAACTTCGCAAACACTTTGTTTGAACACTGCCCTTACAAGCATTACTTATGGTATCACGAATGCGACGGGTGCCACCGTAACCGGTTTGCCTGCGGGCGTAACGGGTGCTTATGCAGGTGGTGTGTTCACCATCAGTGGCACACCGACTGCGTCTGGTCCGTTCAGTTATACAGTAACAACGACAGGCGGCTGTTCACCTGCTGCTACGTTAAGTGGTACAATCACGGTAACAGCATTGCCAACAATCGCATTAACTTCTGCTGCGGCCACTACTTCTCAAACGCTGTGTATGAACACAGCACTTACTAATATCACATACAGCATTGCCAATGCGACGGGTGCCACCGTAACCGGTTTGCCTGCGGGTGTAACGGGCACGTTTGCGGGAGGGGTGTTCACGATCAGTGGAACCCCGACTGCGTCTGGTCCTTTCAGTTATACAGTAACCACCACAGGTGGCTGTTCACCAGCTGCTACGTTAAGTGGCACGATTACCGTAACGCCATTGCCAACCATTGCCTTAAGTTCTGCTGCGGGCACAACTGCACAGACACTTTGTATCAATACCGCTCTTACGAATATCACTTATACTATCACGAATGCGACCGGCGCCACCGTAACCGGTCTACCTGCGGGTGTAACGGGTTCTTATGCAGGAGGTGTGTTTACGATTAGCGGAACCCCCACTGCGTCTGGT
>CANGBQ010000018.1 GCA_947451985.1 Chitinophagaceae bacterium
GAGGCTTTCGGAGCAAGCTTGCAAAATCTGTCCCAGGTATTTCATGGAGTAGCGACATCCATTGATATTGTAGACCCTGCCACTTCTTTGTTTCAACATCTTTCGCCCAAACAATTGGTGGGCAGGTATCATAGTTGGGTAGTATCACCCGTTAATCTTCCCCCTTCATTAAGCGTGACTGCTGTGGACCATGACCAAAACATCATGGCCTTGCGTCATAAGCAATTTGATGTTCAAGGCATCCAGTTTCATCCGGAAAGTATTTTGACGCCCTGTGGCGAGCAAATCATTTCCAACTGGTTGCAGGCAAGCGCTTGAGTATGTTAAATAAATAACAAAGCTGTAGGATAAAAGCCTCAAACCCCTTAATTTGCAAATGTCTTAATTTTGACTTCAAATCAGCTTATGAAAAAAATAATCATCCTCTGTTTTTTATTGCCGCTTATCGGGTTTGCTCAACAACACAAAGCCGCCAAGTCTACCAAATACAAAGTACATCTTACCAACAACATAGACAGTTTCAGCTACTCAGTGGGTATGGTTATTGCGGGTCAAATGGCCGATCAAGGCATTAGTGGTTTGAATTACAAGGCACTGAACAGGGCATTCGAAGACGTATTCAAAGAGCACCAAACATTGGTTTCTGCGGAGCAAGCCAATGCAACCATTCAAAGAAAGATGAAGGAGCAGCAAGAGCGCGCGCAGCCTCAGGTTGCTAAAATCGGATCAGTTATTCCTGATTTTGAACAAGCGGACACAGCCGGAAATATGGTTAATATTCAATCCTTCAGAGGTAAATATGTTTTGATTGATTTTTGGGCGAGCTGGTGTGGTCCTTGCCGAGGAGAAAATCCAAATGTAGTTAAAGCATTCAATCGTTATAAAGACAAAGGGTTTACTGTATTGGGTGTTTCGCTTGATAAAACCAAAGAAGCCTGGACAGAGGCTATTGCAAAAGACCAGTTGACCTGGACTCATGTCAGCGATTTGAAATTTTGGTCCAATGCGGTGGCGCAAAAATTCGGCGTACAGAGTATACCACAGAATATTTTAGTTGATCCGAAGGGCATTGTGGTGGCCAGAGATTTAAGAGGGGAAGAGCTGGAAACGACGCTGGAGAATATTTTTAAATAATCATTTTTTTCTCTTTCTTACTGCAACTTTCTTTTGTAAAGTTGAACAGTGTTTTCCATTCCATAATATAGGGCATCGCATATTAGGGCGTGACCGATAGAGACTTCCATTACAGGAGCTACTTGTTGTACAAAGTATTGTAGGTTATTTAGGTCTAGATCATGTCCAGCATTGATGCCGAGTCCCAGCGCATGGGCTTTATTGGCTGCTGCCACAAAAGGTGCAACGCCCATTTCTTTGTTGCCTTTCGAATAGGCGAGTGCGTAAGATTCAGTATAAAATTCAATGCGGTCTGTACCAGTGGTTTTGGCGGCTTCAATCAATTCGATAACTGGGTCAATAAATATAGACACCCTAATGCCGGCCTCTTTGAAAATTGAAACGGTTTGCTGCAGGTATTCTTGGTGTTGAATCGTATCCCACCCTTGATTGCTGGTTAGTTGATGGGTCGTGTCCGGCACCAATGTTACTTGGTGGGGTTGCAGAGCTAAAACCAAGTCTACAAATTTTTGTTCCCTGGGATTGCCTTCGATATTAAATTCTGTGGAGACGATTTTTTTCAAATCATATACATCCTGGTAACGGATGTGTCTTTCATCTGGCCTTGGATGGACTGTAATACCATCAGCTCCAAAACGCTCGATGTCTTTTACGGCTTGCAAAATATCCGGGTTGTTTCCACCCCGTGCATTGCGCAGGGTAGCAAGTTTGTTGATATTGACAGAGAGTTTGGTCATATTTTGCTTCGTCTCAAAGGTAACGGATTATTGGGGCTTCCCTGGTGGAAAGCATCTAAATTGTTGATTTTCAATTCTAGCTTTCTCATTATACGATCCGTAGTTTCTGTTCCAAAGATTTTGAACAATTCCCCTTCCAACTAAAGATCATTTTTTAACAATTTTTTAGTAATATTGCCATAACCGATTCCTGTTATCCTACCGAAATACTGTTGACGCATTTTTTTTTGCGCAAAGATGTTGCATTTTTTATATCTAAATATACCACAGTATGAAACGCAGATTTTTACTATTGTCTTTTTTGTTGTCTATGGCAGCTGCCCATTCGGTTGCGCAAACTTTGTGTAACTATGATTTCAATAGCTATACGCTGGGAAATCTTTCCACTGACTTCACGGGTACCACACCAGGTCAAGGGGGTTGGTATATGTATTCACCGCAGAATAATTCTGCAAATAAAGTCCAGGTTGTTGCTGATCCTACAAATTCTGCAGATTATGTGATCAAACTTATAGGCGGTACCGGTAATACCAATCACAGGTGGGCTTGGAGCGATTGTGTTACTACAAATTATGGTCTATTAGGGACCAATGATTCTGTTATCATTGGTCGTTATCAGTTTTATATGGATGCATCCAATAATACTAGTACCAATCGATTTGGACTAGCTTTTTATGATTTTACTGTTTCTACGGTATTGGCGGGAGCATTTGTTCAGTATAGTACGGGTAATTTATACCTGCTCGGTTATGCCAATGCAGGCACACCCGCAGCTTTGGGCACCTATTACTTTAACACAGGGGTAGTACTCTCTAAAAATACCTGGTATGAAATGGTTGTGATTTTCAATAAAAATACCGGTAGATTTCAAGGAGGCTATTACAATACAACTACTAGTTCTTGGGATATTTATTACGCAGATGGTGCAGCAGCAGGAACGCAAGTGTATGAATCGGATTTTATTGGATTCTTAAATTCTTCAACCACTACTTCAAATGGCTATTTCGATAATCTTTTGGTGTATGCGCCCTCTCTTGCCCCTGTTACATTCACCAATTTTAGTGGCAACAGAGAAGGCCATAATAATTTGCTCTTCTGGAATACTGCAACAGAATCAAACAATCGCGGGTTTGATATTCAACGTTCTGCTGATGGCACCAATTTTACCACTATTGGAACCGTTAACAGTTTGGCTAACGGCGGAAACAGCAGCACGACCTTGAGCTATACGTACACTGATGCGAATGTATCTGGTTCTGTACAATACTACAGACTTCGTCAGGTAGACAACGACGGCCGGTCTTCTTTGAGCAATGTGATTGCTATCAGAGACAATCAAGCGCTTTCATTGAATATCGTTGGATTGTATCCAAACCCTGCCAGCAATGTGGTAAACTTGTCTGTCACGGCTCCTGTAACCACCAAGGCAACCCTGTTGATTACCGGTGTGGAAGGCAGAATCCTAACCAAACAGGCCCTTACTTTACAAAAAGGTATGAATGCTCAATCGGTGGACATCAGTAATTTTTCAGCTGGAACTTATCTAGTTAAAATTATTGGCAACAATGGAGAAGTAGCCGTGAGTAAGTTTGTGAAAAAATAATCAACCTCTTTTTAAATAATGAAATCCGCTCTATGGGGGCGGATTTTTTTATTGATCAACTTACATGTCAATCAGATCTCTAATAACTACGGAGGCAGCTACGGCACCGAAAGTCGCTGGCAAATAGGAAATGGTTCCGTAAGCAGATTTTTTATAGTTTTTTCCATCGGTGAGCATCAGGCTTTCTTTGATAGGGGCTTCTGGAGAAAAAACAGTTTTAATGCCTTTGTAAATTTTGTGGGTTTTCAGCATTTTGCGCACCTGTTGTGCAAATGGGCAATTGTAGGTTTTGGATATATCTACCACTCGCAATTGAGTAGGGTCGAGCTTGGCACCTGCACCCATACTGCTCACTACGCTTATTTTTCGTTCATAAGCTATGCGTAAAAAAGTCAATTTAGGGGTGATGCTATCAATGGCATCGATGACATAATCTGGTTGGGTATCCAGTACTTTTGATACCATTTCAGGATTGATGAATTCCTTGATGACATTGAGTTGTAATTCGGGGTTGATGGACAACAATCGAGTAGCCATGATGTCTGCTTTTGATTGTCCGTGATTGGTAGCCAAGGCAGGGAGTTGTCGGTTGCGATTGGTGGGGTCAACTACATCTCCATCGATAATGGTCATCTTGCCAATGCCGCTCCGGCAAATAAATTCCGCTGCAAAAGATCCCACGCCACCCATACCCACTACCATCACATGTTGTTGGGTAAGTTTTTTTACTTTTTCTTCTCCAATCAATAGGGTGGTTCTGCCTAGCCAAGCAAGATCTTGTGTCATAGGGTAGGGGAATTGAATATTTTTTTGGCGTTTTGCTGGATATGATTTCCGAGTTGTTCGGGGGTTGTGTTTTTTATGCGGGCGGCTTGTGCATAAATGCTCTCAATGGAATATTCGCTGTCGTCTGTTTCCAAAAAAAGACGATCATTGGAAATGCCTGCAAACACTTTTTCTTGACTGGGGCTAAACAATGATTTACCAAAGGAGAGATAATATCCACTTTGAATAATGCTTGCAGCTATCTCTTCATTATTGTTGAACCCGTGAAAAATAACCGGAGCGGTTCGGTTGTATTCTTTTAATAATGAAAGTGCTTCGCGGTGGGCTTTGACACAATGAATGATCAATGGCTTGGCAATTTCATTGGCCCAGCTAATTTGCTCGATGAATACTTTTTCTTGCAGCCTGAAATCAACCAAACAAATCCTGTCCAATCCGCATTCGCCTATGGCCAATACATTGGACGCTTGACTCGCAATTTTCATTCTGTCCAATTGCAGGCTAGTATTGGCAGCATCTATATACCATGGATGAATCCCTGTAGAGTAGTTGCTCTGTGGATAGAGCTTGTCAAAATGCTCGTGCACATTTTGAATGCTCCAAACCGATGGGTTAGGAGACTGGTGTGTATGGATATCTATATACAAGATCAGAGAAGGTTGTCTGTAAAAATACTCAGTCGGGCTTACATTTTCAATTCTTTTCAAACAAAAAAAATAGCCTGCAGGACTGCAGGCTATTTGAGTAAAGATAAATTCTCTATTAATAACGATACATGTCAGTTTTGAACGGACCGGCTTTGTCAATGCCCAAATAAGAGGCTTGGTCATTGGTCAATACATCCAATTCAACCCCGATTTTAGCAAGGTGCAAGCGAGCCACTTTCTCGTCCAAATGCTTGGGCAATACATATACTTTGTTTTCGTATTTGTCGGTATTGGTCCACAATTCAATTTGAGCGAGGGTTTGGTTGGTGAATGAATTACTCATTACGAAACTTGGATGGCCAGTCGCACAACCCAAGTTTACCAAGCGGCCTTCTGCCAACACGATGATGTCTTTGCCTTCAATGTTGTACAAGTCAACTTGTGGCTTGATGGTGTTTTTGGTATGACCATAGCTGCTGTTCAACCAAGCCATGTCAATTTCGATATCAAAGTGACCGATGTTGCAGACAATGGCTTTGTCTTTCATCAATCTGAAATGTTGCTCTGTAATCAAATCCCTGCAACCGCTTGCGGTTACCACAATGTCCGCTTCTTTCACGGCATCAATCATTTTCTTTACTTCGAATCCGTCCATGGCTGCTTGCAATGCGCAGATAGGATCGATTTCAGTAACAATCACACGAGCACCGGCTCCACGTAAGCTTTCTGCTGATCCTTTGCCTACATCACCGTATCCGCCTACGACAGCTACTTTACCAGCCATCATCACATCGGTAGCGCGACGGATAGAATCCACCAAGCTTTCCTTACAACCATATTTATTGTCGAATTTAGATTTGGTCACAGAGTCGTTTACATTGATTGCAGGAACTGGCAAAGTGCCTTTTACCATACGCTCGTATAAACGGTGTACACCGGTAGTGGTTTCTTCGCTCAATCCTTTGATGTTGGCAATCAACTCAGGATATTTATCAAATACCATATTGGTCAAATCGCCGCCGTCATCCAAAATCATATTCAAAGGTTTGTCAGCACCGCCGAAGAACAATGTTTGCTCAATGCACCAGTCTGCTTCTTCCTGTGTTTGGCCTTTCCAGGCATACACGCCAATCCCTGCAGCAGCAATCGCAGCAGCAGCTTGGTCTTGTGTAGAGAAAATGTTGCAACTGCTCCATTTTACTTCGGCACCCAATGCTACCAGTGTTTCAATCAATACAGCGGTTTGAATGGTCATGTGCAAACAGCCGGCAATGCGAGCTCCCTTCAAGGGTTGGCTTTTGCCATATTCTTCACGAAGACTCATCAATCCTGGCATTTCAGCTTCAGCCAGTCTAATTTCTTTACGGCCCCATTCAGCCAGGCTCATGTCTTTCACTTTGTGCGAAAGTTTAAAATCAATAGCGGTTAGTGTGTTGGTTGACATATGTTTGTTTTATTTGACACAAATGTACGTCGATAGTAAACTATTCTACATATTTAAATTAAATTAGAATAAAATGCATTAATTTTATAGAATAATAGAATAAATAATAAGTAAATAATGAAAAAAGCAGCAAAAATAGAACAAACAACTATCACTATGCCGACATTGGACAAAAACGACCTAGCCATCTTGAAGTTGTTGCAGGAAAATGCGCGCATCACCGTAAAAGAAATTTCAGAAAAAATACATTTAAGTACCACGCCCGTACACGAACGAATCAAGCGTTTGGAGCATACCGGTGTCATCAAACAATATGCTACGCTTGTAGACCACGCCAAAGTAAAAAAAGGATTGATGGTGATTTGTTATGTATCCTTAAAAGAGCATAGTAAAAATGCCGGCATCAAATTCATCAAGTCTATCAATGCCCTCAACGAAGTGATCGAATGTTACAACATCAGCGGAGAGTTTGATTTTATGCTGAAAGTAGTGGAAGAGAACATGGATAGTTACTACGACTTTCATGTCAATCGGTTAAGCCAGATTGAAAACATGGGAAATATCCAGAGTGTGTTTGTCATGGGTGTCATCAAGCAGACCCATCAGTTGGTTTGGTAGGAGGTGGGAGGTTCAACGTTCAACGTTCAAGGTTCAACGTACAACGAATTTGCTCTTTGGTTTCTTCGACCTACTCAACCTCCCTCAACCTCCCTCAACTTTATCCTAAACCATTTCAAGCCCCATCACATAGTCATTCATATAATACCCATTCCCAATTTCGTTGTCTACTGTTTGCAAAATCGAAAATCCTTTCTTCTTGTAAAAATCAATGGCTGTATTTTGTCGATTGACGTTTAAAATCAAGGTTTTTGCTTTTTGTTCTTTCGCTGAATCGATTACCTGTTGCAACAAAGCGCTCCCTGTTCCTTTGTGTTGTTTTTCTGTCAGCACATATAATTTATGGAGTTTGTATGTATCTATCTCTTGTGGACTTACAATAGAATAGGAAGCATAGCCAATAGGAGTATCCTCTGCAAGGGCAATGAAAAAGCTTTGTGTATCCTGGCTGATTAGCTGTTGTAGTAATTCGGTGCTGTAAAATAAATCCAGCATATAGTCCAGTTGCGCCTGACTGATAATGGCAGTATAGGTTTGCTGCCAAATCGTTCGAGCTAGCTGCTGAATGGCAGGAATGTCTTCGAGGGTGGCTTTTCGGATGGAAAACATGAATTATTGAATCAAAATTTTCAGGTTGGGCGCATACATTGAAGCGCCTTGTGCATTTTTTACTATGATATCAAAGAAATACAACTCTTCTCCCGACTTTAATTCTTCTTTGATAATCTTCTTCCAAAGAACAGGTAGGGGAGAGGAAGTAAAATGATCAGCAGAAATGGTAGTAGTAGGTGATATTTTTCCGGTCGCTTCGTCTTCTTTGATGCCGATTCTTTTGTATAAAAATTCGTAATAAGTGAGTTTGTACTCACTGCCTTTATCATCAGTAATGACCAGTCTAGCGTCAATGATGCTTTTCACCAAATTGGCACTCATGGTAACTACTGAATCTTTCATAGGTCCCAGATGAGTAGTGAGAACGGGCAGTTTGCTTTTTTGAACAATAGAAGCAGCTGGCCGGGTGGCAGGCTTCTGCGCACAAAGCGTTTGAAGAAAAAAAGTAAAAAGCGGTAGCAAGATTATTTGGCTAGGAAGCTTCATGGCATTTGCATTTAAACAGTAAGATATTCAATACCGCCAATATTCAACACAATCAGCTGTTAAGTTTTTTATAAGAAACCCATTGGCTATTATCCGATTGATGCCAAGCTGTCTTCAATGACTTGAATCTTTGCGAGCGCGTCGGATTGTTTCTTTTGCTCCAATGCAAGCACTTCTGGTTTGGCGTTTTGCACAAACTTTTCATTGCTCAACTTTTTTTCCACGGATTGTAAAAATCCTTTCAGGTGATTCAGCTCTTTTACTAACTCTTCTTTTTGTTGGGTGGCGTTAATGGGTTGAAGGCTTTCAATGTAAAAGGTATCCTTGCCGATAACAGTGGTAAAAGTGTTCGCAACAGAATGATCGGCATATTGAATAGACGAGCTATTGATTTGTTTGCCCAAGATGGATTCTATCGATTGGTACAAATCGCTTTGTGCGGTTTGTATATGCAGCGAAATTGTTTCCTTGGGTTTGATCTGTTGTCTGTTTCTCACGTCCCTGATGCCAGTAATCGCGTTTTTCAACAGGAGACCCTTTTCCAGGATGGCAGGTTTGGTTGCCTGGGCTGTTTGCGCTTGTCGAACACAAAGGTCCTCGCTTCGCTTGTCTAGCAAGTGATAAATCTCTTCGGTGATGAAAGGCATGAACGGGTGCAGCAACTGCAATAGTTCTGTGTAAAAGGAAATGGTTTGCTGGTAGACAGCCGGATCGATGGGTTGTTCAAAACCCGGCTTTACCCATTCCAGGTACCAGCTGCAAAAATCATCCCAGATCAGTGAGTAAATCGTTTTCAATGCTTCGCTTAGGCGATACTGTTGCATTAATTCTTGTACTTCCGACTTTACTTGTTGCAATCGTTGTTCAAACCAGTCTAAAGCAAATTGATTGTCTGTAGAAGATGAAGGCGCCTGTTTCCCTTCCCACATTTTGATCAACTTTAGTGCATTCCACATTTTATTGTTGAAATTCCGGCCTTGCTCTAATGCCGACTCATCAAATAAAAGATCGTTTCCGGCAGGTGCCGCAATCATAATACCAAAGCGGGTGGCATCGGCACCATATTGTTCAATCAGCCCGAGCAGATCCGGGGAGTTACCCAGCTGCTTGCTCATTTTCCGGCCTTGCTTGTCTCTCACCATGCCGGTAAAATAGACGTCTTTGAAAGGCAGGTCGTTTTTATATTCGTAGCCGGCCATGATCATGCGAGCAACCCAGAAGAAAATAATGTCCTGGCCCGTCACTAGGGTGGTGGTAGGATAGTAGTAATTAATCTCAGCATTGTTGGGTTGGCTGATGCCTTTGAACACTTCCATTGGCCACAACCAACTGCTAAACCAGGTGTCCAAGCAATCTTCGTCTTGACGCAAGGTTTGTATTTCGGAACCAAATTCTTTTTTATATGCTTCCTTGGCAGATGCTTCGTTTGCTGCTACTACACATTTTCCTTCGGCATCATACCATGCGGGAATGCGTTGCCCCCACCACAATTGACGGCTAATGCACCAGTCTTTGATGTTCTCCATCCAATGGCTGTAGGTGTTTTTGGTTTTTGCAGGATGGAACTGAATCTCGTCTTGCATCACCGATGACAAAGTCTGTGGTTTTTTTTGCATGAACAATTGCATGTTCATGAACCATTGCATCGACAACCTGCTTTCTATCACAGCACCGGTCCTTTCGCTGGTTCCCACTTGGCCTTTGTACGATTCTGTCTTTTCTAATTTTCCAATCGCTTCAATGTCTTCCACAATCTTTTTGCGCAGGGCAAATCGATCCATGCCATTATAGGACAATACTTGTGCAGAAGGTTGCTCGGGCATCAAGTCCACCGAAGTGAATTTTCCGGTGGCATCCAATGTGTCAATGATGGGTAAGTGATGCTTGGTGCCAATGAGGTGATCGTTTTTGTCGTGGGCAGGTGTAATCTTTAATGCACCGGTTCCAAAATCGGCCTCCACATATTCATCTGCGATGACTTTTATTTTTCGATTGATGAGTGGAACAATCACTTCCTTGCCTACCCAGTTTTCAAATCGTTCATCTGCAGGATTAACGCAAATAGCCACATCTCCCAAAATGGTTTCGGGTCGGGTAGTGGCTACCGTTATGTGTTTCGAAGGGTCTTCTGCTAATTGGTATTGTACATAATACAGTTTCGAATCTACTTCTTTAAAAATCACTTCTTCATCACTCAATGCTGTTTGACTCACCGGATCCCAATTCACCATTCTTTTCCCCCGGTAGATCATTCCTTTTTGATGCAAGTCGATGAACACTTTAATCACACTGTCGTAGTAGTCCTTGTCCATAGTGAAGGAAGTTCTGTCCCAGTCCAAACTGCAACCCAGCTTCTTCAATTGTTGCAAAATGATGCCGCCATATTTTTCTTTCCATTCCCAGGCATATGCTAAAAATTCTTCTCGGCTCAGCGATGATTTGGCAATGCCTCTTTCTCGCAACATGGCTACTACTTTGGCTTCTGTGGCAATCGAAGCGTGGTCTGTACCGGGTACCCAGCATGCATTTTTACCGTGCATTCGCGCGTTTCGGATCAACACATCTTGAATGGTATTGTTGAGGCAATGTCCCATGTGCAACACTCCGGTCACATTGGGCGGAGGCATTACAATGGTGTAAGCCTCCCGGTGGTCGGGGGTGCTCTTAAAATATTCCTTTTGAAGCCAGTGTTGGTACCACTTTTCTTCTATCGGACCGGGTTCAAAGTTTTTTGACAATTCCATGTAAAGGGGCCTTTGTTGGAGGTTGGGCGAAGGTACAAAACAGCGCTGATTATTGGGTACAAACTATCATAAGTTTTTGCGTTTGCTCTTTCAATCTATTGTATTTTCGGTATTCAAATCCATTTATTTTGTATTCCATTGTAGATATTGAAACCACCGGTGGCATTGCCGCCCACTGCGGCATCACTGAGGTTGCCATTTACCAGCACAATGGAGAAAGGGTGGTGGATGCCTTTCATAGTTTGATCAATCCTCAGCAGCCAATCCCTTATCACATTACTAACTTAACAGGCATTAGCAACGCCATGGTGGCTGCTTCTCCTACGTTCAATGAATTGGCACCTGCCATATATGAGTTGCTAAGGGACACTACTTTTGTGGCGCATAATGTGCATTTTGATTTTTCTTTTATCAAACATGGTCTGCAACGTTCAGGTTATGAATTGGTGGTGTCAAAATTGTGCACCGTTCGGTTGAGCAGAAAATTATTTCCGGGTTTTGATTCCTATAGCCTGGGCAAACTCTGCCATCAATTGGGTATTAGCATTTCTGATCGGCACCGAGCTAGGGGAGATGCAGAGGCAACTGTCTTGTTGTTTGAAAAATTATTGGAAAAAGACAGTGAGACCGTCCTAAAAATGAAACGCTGAGCATTGAATCAACCGGTGGCTTCGATGGTGACACCAATTTTTCTGTTAGTGATAGCCATGCACAAAGGTTTCAAAAAATCGTAGCTGCCGTTTTTGACCGCATATTTTCCGCGCGTGTGAATCAGTAAGGCGCATTGTTCTGCCTGTTCCTGCGAATGCCCGCAAATTTCGATGAGTGTTTCAATGACCCAATCAAACGTATTTACCTCGTCGTTCCACACAATCAACGCAAAGGGGGTGGCTGAATCGATTAGGAGCTCGATTTCGGTGGATTCCTCCGTGAAGGGGTTGTAATCGTTCAAAAGGGGCATAGTTGTATGTAAAATTAGTCCATTTTATTTTTTGTAAAAGAGAATTTCCCCTTATCTTTGCCGTCCTTTATCGGAAGGGAGCATAGCTCAGTTGCCTACCTGCCGGTAGGCAGGGTTTAGAGCATCCCGACTAAGTTAGGAGAGTCCGCGGGAGAATTTATAAATGATTCCGCGCTAATAGATGATAAAGCATTTTGGGAGCATAGCTCAGTTGGTTTAGAGCATCTGCCTTACAAGCAGAGGGTCCGCGGTTCGAACCCGTGTGCTCCCACAAATAAAAAGTCCTGGCAATTGCCGGGACTTTTTATTTGTGGGGTTTGAACATTCAACGTTTAACGTTCAACATCCAACGTTCAACATTCAAGAATGACAGTCCTTTATTAAAAAGGTAGAACTGTTCAAAACGGCCTATTAGATTTAGCAAGTTTATCCACATTTTTTGCCAAAAATCCCCCTAAAATTTTCCATTTTTAGCATGAATTATATACAATATAACTATATATAAATATATGTAAATCATATATTTATGATTTTTTTAAAATATATGATGTCAATCATTTGTAAACTTATATTTTAAAATTTACCTTTGTGTGACATTTTGAAACTCAACCGCCTTTTTGGGCTGTTGAAAATTTATCCAACCCTAAGAAGAATCTATGCTGCCCAGATTGTCCCTAACCTCTCAACGGCAGATATCCCAACTTTTCCAATCTCCTATTGTTATTCAGAGTGAAATCTTGAATGGCCCAACGCAACCTTTGCATACATCTACCTTGCGTTCAACCCATTTTATTCACACGGATCATTGATTAATGAATATGAAGAGAAATTTTACCAGGCTTGTGGTGATTAACAAAATCAAATCAAAATTGATGAATAGACAAATCCTATTGTTTTTTTTAGGGTTGTTTATGTCTTTTTTGACCAATGCGCAAATTGTTTGGAGTGGAGCAAATTCTGCTTCAAATTGTACTTCTAGTAATAATGGGACTTGGCTTACACCAAATAATTGGTGTAATGGCGTTTTGCCAGGGTCTGGTCAAATAGCTCAATTTGGTGCAAATGGTACTGCAGCAACAATAGGTGTAAATATTAACGGAATTACGGCTGCTCAAAAGACAATTGGAGCGATTGAAATAGCTAGCGGAAATACAGTTGCAAGAACAATTAATAATAGTTCTACTACAGTTCCTGGAACTATCGTGCTTAATGGGGCGTCAATAAATTCAGTTGCGAATGTAATCATTCGTAATAACAGCTCTACTTTACTGACTATTGCCAATGGTTCATCAATGAATTTTGGTATTTCATTGGGAAATACTGTGGAAAATATTATTAGTATTGATGGTACAGGTGGTGTAACAATAAGTTCACCTATTAAGGACTCGACTGGCGGATCAAAGAATTTAACCAAATCAGGTTCAGGTTCTGGAATTTTAACGCTTTCATCCGCTTCTAATAGTTATTCAGGAATTACTACAGTCAATGCAGGCACTCTTCAATTAGGTGCTGCAGGTGTAATTCCTGATGCTAGTAACCTAATTTTGAATGGGGGTACTTTCAAAACAGGCGCATCCGCTGGTTTCACTGAAACTTTGGGAACTTTGCAACTGAGTGCAAGTTCAACATTAGCGTTGGGCACAGGTGCGCATAATATTAATTTTTCTAATAGTAGTTCTGTTACTTGGAATGGCACCATCCTAACCATCACAGGATGGACGGGTGGTTATAACAGTACAACGGGAACTGCCGGTAAAATATTTTTTGGGTCTGATGCAACTGGGTTGAGTTCTACTCAATTATCCAAAATTCAATTTTACGATGGCACAAATTATTTTCAAGCTGCATTATTGAGTACAGGTGAGTTAGTTCCTTCTCTATATACAATGTATTGGGGCGGGACAAGTGCTCAATCTTGGATTGCTACTACTGGTACCCGTTGGGATCTGGTTAATGGAGGGCCTTCATTTGCTACAAACTGGATTAGCGGGAGTGCGGCTGTTTTTAATACAGCGAATAGCACAATTACTGGCGCCACTACCGCTTTTTCCAGTATTACCGCTAATGAAAACGTGACAATGACTAATGGCGGAACTATTAATACTGGAGGCGCTTTAGCTCCTATATATGTAGCAAGTGGAAAAACTTTTGATTTTGCCTCACAGGCATTGACAGCTGCTGCCGGAAGTGGATTAATAAAAAATGGTCCAGGTAGTATTAATTCTACCCAAGCTACGGCTACAGTCCTTCCCGGAGGAATTACATTGAATGCAGGTATTTTACAAATAGGAGGTAGTAATTCGTGGGGTAGTGGCCCACTTGTAATTAATGGTGGTGTTATTTCTTCCAATAACAGCAATTCGAGAACACCTGCGTTTACTTCTGTAACCATTAATGGTGATTTTCAGTTTGGCGATGCTGTTAATCTATCCGCAGGTACGGGTAATGTTCTTTTGAATCCAGCAATCAATCTAGGCAGTAATGTGACAAGAACCATTACAATTGGTAATACAGGCCTATATGCGCTCAATGGCAATATCACCAATACGGCTACTTCCAATCTTGTGGTGGCTGCAACAGCAGCAGGTACATTGTCTTTGAATGGGGCCAACACCTATTCAGGTTCAACTACGGTGAATGGAGGCACATTAAGGGCTAATGCTTCAGGGGCACTTCCTTCAACCACAGCACTGACATTAGCAAACACATCAGGTGTTGTTTTAGATTTAACAACTGCTTCAGTAGCACCAACCATTGCTTCATTATCTGGAGGCGGAACAACCGGAGGAAATATTTCATTTGGATCGAATACAGGAGCATTGACCCTTGGTGATGCAAATTCAACCACTTATTCTGGCCTTATCAGTGGCTCAGGAGCTATAATCAAACAAGGTTCAGGTGTTTTAACACTCGGACATGCGGCTAATACTTATTCAGGGATTACAACAATTACCGCCGGCGAATTGAGATTCAATCCATCAAGCACAACTGCTACATTCGTCTCTCAAATTAAATTGAATGGAGGCACCTTAGGTACTTCGGGTATAGCTTCATCAACCACATTTGCCAGTTCGTCCACATTATTACTTACTGATAATTCTACGATTGCTCTCGGAACAAACGCACACTCTTTGAAGTTTGCTGCAAGTAATGCAGTTTCATGGACTTCCGTTAAAGTGCTAACAGTTACTGGATGGACAGGTGATTATACAGCTGGAGCTACTTCTACTGGTGGAGGTAAAATTTTTGTGGGTACAACCAACGCAGGATTAACCAGTACTCAACTCAATCAAATACAGTTTTTTGATGGCACTGATAATTATCCTGCAAAAATTTTATCAACAGGTGAGGTCGTTCCTTATTTACCTTCAGCGTCATCTACAACATACTATTCAATCGCTTCCGGCAATTGGAATGCAAATACATCTTGGTCATTAACTTCGGGAGGAGCCGCAGTTGCTGCAGGAATATATCCTCGTACAGGTGATATTGTCAATATCAACAACGGACATACGATTACAGTTACTTCAAATGCTGCCTGTGCATCTGTTTCATTTACGGGAGCTGCTCAAACTTTGACTGTAAATTCAGGAGTTACGGTTGCTATTTCCGGCTCAGTGACACTCAGCAATACAGCTACAACCAGTGTGGCAGCAACTATTTCTGGTTCAGGTTCTTTAAATTGTACCAATCTTATTATTGGAGTAAGTGCTGCATTCTCTGCCACCCAAACAGCAGCACTTACGATTTCTATTTCAAGTATTTCAATTACTGAAGATATAACAACAGTTAATGTAGACAACGGAGGAGGCAAGGCAGTTAAACCCACGCTGATTGTCAATAGTGGCTCAGTAGTTTCAGCACGTAAATTAATTATTAGCGGATCAGGAACGGGTACAGCAGGGGCTAGATTAAGTACACTTACATTTAATACTGGATCGACTTTAAAACTTTCAGGAGGCACAACTCCTATAGAAGTGAATTTTGCATCTACCTCATTAACTACAGGGGATGTTCTTGTTTCTTGCAATAGTTCCACTTTTAATTTTAATGGGATCGTAGCTCAAACGATTCCGTTTTCAATCGCAAATACTGGTGCAGGGGGTACTACTAATAATTTGCCAATAAATTATGGCAACATCAGCATTAATAATACCAATCCATCGGGTGCTACTTTGGGGGCTGCTATTACAGCCGCAAATGTTACAGGCAATGTAGCAGTGGGAGACGATAATTTGGGTTCTTTATTTAACACAAACAACTTAGGTATAACCTTTGGTACCACTAAAACACTGACAATTGCGTCAGGTTCTACCATGGATGCAGGTACTACTGCCATTCTTTTTGGAACATCGGGAACTGCTGCCATTAATGGAATTTTTAAAACTGCCAACACTATTGGTTTTTCTGGCTCTTCAACTACTGCCATCAACTTAACCAATTCGCCTTCAATTTCTTTGGGGGCAAATTCCACCATCGATTACAATGCATCCGGTAATCAAACGGTAACGACCAGAACTTATTCTAACTTGACTTTAAGTAATTCAGGTAATAAAACTATTAATGATGGAACAACCATAAGTAATTTTTTATCAATAACAGGCTCTGCTAAAGGTTTGTTAACCAATTTAGGTAACTCTACTGCTTATAGCCTGTATTTAGGTGGAGTATTACAGAATTCTGGTTCTTGGGGAAGCAGTAGTTCATCAGCAACAAATAAAAATGACACATGGTTTGTAGTTGGAAATACCGGAACTATCAACGCTGTTGCACCCGTAAGTTCGGGTTCAATTGCTACAAATCAAACCATTTGTTATGGAAGCACTCCGGCTTTGTTGACCTCTGTAACTAATGGAAGTGGTTTAGGAACAATTTCATACCAATGGCAAACAAATGCTTCTGGTTCTTTTGTGGATATTGCCAGTGCAACATCTGCCACATATCAACCGCCTGCACTAACTTCCACTACTAGTTATCAAAGAAGAACAGTTTCAGTTTATTCGGGTAACACATATTACTCATCTTATACCACACCTGTAACCATCACAGTTACGCCAAATAATACAGTTAGTGCAGCATCGTCTACACCAACACTTTGCATCAACACAGCACTCACTGCTATTACTCATACAACAACGGGAGCGACTGGCATTGGAACTGCTACAGGTTTACCTTCGGGAGTGACTCCTGCATGGTCATCGAATACGATTACGATCAGTGGTACACCAACCGCTTCAGGCACCTTTAATTATAGCATTCCGTTAACAGGAGGTTGTGGTAGTGTCAGTGTAACGGGAACGATTACGGTTAATGCATTGCCTACGGCACTTGTGTTGACAGGTAGTACGGTTTGCAGTGGAACAACTACCACCATCACTTCATCAAGTTCTGCAACAGGAGTAAATTATCAGTTATACAATAGTAGTAATGCAACGGTTGGTACAGCGGTTGCAGGTACGGGTAGCGGACTGACCTGGTCGGGAGTAGCTGCGGGTACAGGATATTACGTGATAGGAACGAATGCGACTACCTCATGTACATCAACAAGTAATTCAGTGAATGTGACAGTTAATTCATTGCCTACTGCAGTGACTGTAACGGGAGGTGGTGCTATCTGTTCAGGTTCCTCAACTACATTAACTGCATCGAATTCTTCATCAGGAACTATTTACTGGCAAAATACAACAAGCGGAGGCACATCAACTGCCACCACATCTTCATCACAATCTGTGAGCAGTGCGGGAACATATTATTTTAGAGCACAATCATCGGCAGGATGTTGGGGGACTGAAGGTAGTGCAGTTGTTACTGTGAATGCTTTGCCTACTGCAGTGACTGTAACGGGAGGTGGTGCCATCTGTTCAGGTTCATCAACTACATTAACTGCATCTAATGGTTCTTCCGGAACGATCTACTGGCAAAATACGACTAGTGGGGGAACATCAACTGCCACTGCATCTTCATCACAATCTGTTAGCAGTGCGGGAACATATTATTTCAGAGCGCAATCATCGGCAGGATGTTGGGGGACAGAAGGTAGTGCAGTTGTTACTGTTAATCCTTTGCCTACTGCAGTGACTGTAACGGGAGGTGGTGCCATCTGTTCAGGTTCCTCAACTACATTAACTGCATCGAATTCTTCATCAGGAACTATTTACTGGCAAAATACAACAAGCGGAGGCACATCAACTGCCACTGCATCGGCATCACAATCAGTGAGCAGTGCTGGAACATATTATTTTAGAGCGCAATCATCGGCAGGATGCTGGGGAACTGAAGGAAGCGCGACGATAACGGTGAATGCTGTTTCTGTTGGTGGAGCTGTGAGTGGAGGTTCCACTATTTGCTCAGGCAGTACAAGTGCTCAGTTAACATTATCGGGCAATACAGGAAGTGTGGTGAAATGGCAATCATCAACGGATGGTACCAATTGGACAGATATTTCAAATACATCAACCACTTACACATCAGGGACGTTGACACAGACTACACAGTTCAGGGCTGTCCTACAGAGTGGGGTTTGTTCTTCTGCTAATTCGTCTGCTACAACCGTCACAGTGAATCAGCCATCTGTTGCGCCTACATCAATTACCGGCACCACAACTATCTGCAATGGTTCGAGTACAACTTTGACAGCAGCAGGAGGCACTTTGGGTACCGGCGCGAATTACCAGTGGGGGACAGGTTCGATTGTTGGCTCAAATATTATTTCAGGTGAAACCAATGCTTCCATTTCTGTTTCTCCAACTACTACGACCACCTATTGGGTGCGAATAACCAATGGAGCCTCGCCTTGTACTGCCACTACTTCGGGTGTTACGACCACTGTAACCGTTAATGTACTGCCCACCACACTTAGCTTAACCAGCAACGCTGTATGTACCGGCGCTACCACCAGTATCAGTTCTACTACTTCAGTATCAGGGGTCAATTATCAATTATACAACAACAGCAATGCGGCAGTGGGTTCTGCTGTTGCCGGTACCGGAAGTGGTTTGGCATGGTCCGGTATGGCCGCGGGTTCTGGTTATTATGTAATTGGTACAAATGCCACCACTTCTTGTACTTCCACGAGCAGCACCGTTACCGTTACGGTGAATGCATTGCCTACCATCACCTTGTCTTACATTGATGATGTATCTCCTTTGGCCACGAGTTTCTCTATTCCTTATACGGCTGTTTCAGGAAGTCCTAATCAATATTCTATTACCACAGCCAGCAATAGTACCAATTCCATTGCAATGACTGGTTTTACGCCAGTAACCAATGCGAGTTTGACATCGAGTCCGCTTTCGGTAACCATACCGCAAAGCAGTGCTGCTGAATATGGTTTCTATTTTACGGTTACCAATAGTACCACGGGTTGTTCAACGACCTATCCATTTCAATTCCATGTGACGTCTTTGAGTCATGGAGTGATTGGATCGGACCAAACCATTTGTTATGGAACGGCTCCGGCAACTTTGAATAGTGTCACGGCCGGATCGGGAGCAGGAACCATTACTTATTCTTGGGAGCAATCCACCACGAGTGTGGATGCAGGCTATACGGCCATTCCCGGAGCCAATGGCGCCAGTTATTCTCCAGGTATTTTGACGCAAACAACTTATTTCAAAAGAGTCGCCACCAATGGGTTGGAAACTTCCGATTCGGATCCTGTTACGGTTACAGTAGCCTATAATTGGCTTGGTTTAACGAGCAATTGGCACACCGCATCCAACTGGTGTACAGGTGTGGTGCCCAGTGCGGGATCTTATGTAGTGATTCCTGTTACAGCAAACAACCCAGTCATCAATGCGGCCGCTACTTGTGGAAAAATTACGATTCAATCAAGCGCTGGTTTGACTATCAACAACGGCTATGCGTTGTCTGTATATGGAGATTTTAACAATAGCGGAACGGTAAACAACAATGGCAGCATCAAATTGGTGGGAACAGCTGCCCAGACTTTCCCAGGCGCTGGTTCCATCGGATCCATGAGCATATTAGAATTCAACAATGCTAACGGAGTGACTTTAAATAACAATCTATCCATCACAACCGAACTGAAGCCAACTGCCGGTACATTAAATTTATCCAATTACGACATCACGCTTAAATCTTCTGTAAATGCAACTGCTTCTGTATCGGCCTTGGGGGCGACAGCAGCTTTTAATTACAATGGCACAGGTCGTTTTGTGGTAGAAAGATATATTAATACAGGTGGCCATGCGAAAGCCTGGCATTTGTTGGCTGCGCCCACACAAGGTGGCCAAACCATTCATGCCGCATGGATGGAAGGAGCGACTGCCAATGCCAATCCCAATCCGGGATATGGCAGTATCATCGGCAGCCCTGCCGGCACCGCGGGTGGTTTTGATCTGTATACACCCCAGCCGGTGATGAAGTCTTATGTTTCTGCTTCCAATTCATGGGTGAGTGTGGCCAATCCAAAAACCACTGCCATCGGAACCGGAAATGGCTATATGATATTTATCAGAAGCGATCGTCGAGTCGATCAAAGTTTGGTGCCGACTATTCTTCGTACCAGAGGAACCCTTCAAGTGGGCACCATCAACCCCGTTACCGTATCTGCTGGATTGTTCCAGACGGTAGGCAATCCTTATCCCTCAGCCATTACCATCGATTCCATCATCAAGAAAACAGGCATTGCCAAAAGTGTTTACCTATTTGATCCGTCTTTTGCGGCCAGCAGGTCTTTGGGTGGATACCAAACCATTAATGCAATCACTGGCTATTTGGCTGTTCCCGGCGGAACACAACTTTACAATACGGTTGATTCCTATCACAAAATTGAATCTGGCCAGGCTTTCATGCTGAAAGGGTCTACTGGCGCAACCGTAACCTTCAAAGAAGCTTTTAAGGCAGCTGGTAGCAGGTTGACCACTCGTGTCTCTAACCCCAGCAATACAGCCAATGCCATTTCAATGCTCCGTACCAATCTGATTGCAGTAAGTGGCACTACCACAGAACTTACAGATGGCAATGCGGTAGTATTTGATGATGCTTATTCGAATGGTGTAGATGAAGATGATGCGCCTAAGCCCATCAATGCAGGAGAGAATTTTGGATTGATCAGAGATGGCAATAAATTGTCTGTAGAGGCCAAAGCGGCACTCAAGGCTTCAGACACTTTGTATTATGATATTTCTAATCTGCGTCAGCCAATGACCTACAGGTTACAGTTTATTCCACAAAATTTAACCGATGCCAATATGGTGGCAGAGTTGGTTGATAATTACAACAACACCCGAACCGCCATTGGTTTGTCTGATTCATCAAGCATCAGTATTGTTACCAATTCCAATGCTTGTTCTACGGTGAAGAATAGATTCATGTTGGTCTTCCGCTCTTTGGTATCATTGCCTGTTTCTATTACTTCAGTTTCAGCTGCACGCGATGCGGACCAAAAAGTGATGGTTCGTTGGTCTGTAGACAATGAGATCAATATGGATC